>NZ_JATABH010000015.1:0-81932 GCF_036533775.1 Vibrio sp. M260112
GGGAAGCTTGATTGTATCTACTCATGTTATTTGTCCTCTTTGACTTCGCTAAAAATCAAGGGAGCATTTAACATGGGTAGAACTACAGGCAAAGCCTCACTGAATGATAACCACCTACTGAAGTAGGTGGTTTAGGGCTGAAAATAAAAATGGCCTCTTGATGAGGCCATTTTTTATTGTTTATCCATTGGGGACTGCGAGTAGTCGATTCGATTATCTTGCTCATCAGCCTGCGGCGTTTCCTCTACGTTAAGTGACTCAGGTTTCGCCACCGTGTCATTGGATTCTAACGTAGATAGAATCGGAGCCGAGCCCTGTTCATTAATCGGAATCGCTCGTTTATACAGTTTGTTTAGCGCTTTGATAATAGAGTGTTTGTTTACTTTATTCTCTCGAATCTTCTTAATCATAGGTTTAGCAAGACTCTGTAGACCAACAACAGTATCGACACCTATGTTCAGCGCCACCTGATCACGCAACGCTCGCGCTGGATCATGACCAAGCTGGCTAGCAAGGAACAACCAAATATAAGCAATCGCATTTCCATTGGGACGTTGATCCATCCATGTCTCGCCAGCCTTATACATGGCTTCCAAGTGACCTTTTTCTGCCGCGCGTTCCAACCAATAAACGCCTAAATTGAAGTTACTTGCAACACCGTAACCTCGTATGTAGTTCATTCCCAACTTCATACGGCCTTCATTGCTTTTCAATTCAGCCGCTCGACGATAGTAGCCCGTTGAACGAGATCGACTCTTTTGTGGGTTACTGTCAGCAAGGCACCAATCACCGAGAAACAACATGGAACCAATATGGTTTTGCTGTGCAGCGGATTCCAATATGTCTACCGCTTTTGGTCGATTCTCTTCGGTACCTCGCCCATAAAACAGCGACTGAGCCATTTCATATTTATGCTCTAAGCTACCTTCACTCGCGGCGATACAAATTTGCCAAAATTTAGACTGCTCACGAAGAATCACGTCTTGCTTCATTTTATTGCTAATGCGCACAACGCCGTACATGCCTGTTACGCTGTCCAGTTTCGCGGCTTTGGTGTACCAGTAGATCGCTTCTTTCGTCCGAGTCCGTTCAGCCTCTTTCGCCAAATAAAGAATCGTAGGGATATGTCCTCCCTCAGCCCTCATTATCCGCTCTTCGTGTTCCTGCTTTCGATGCTTATCCATCGCTTTACGATGAGCAACTTCGCGTTCTCTACGTTCTTGTTCTAAGCGTTTCTTGCGGATGGACAAAGCGAGCATCCACATAAACATGCCTAGTAACAAAAGCCCGGTCGCACCAATCGCGATCCCAATAATATTCATTTAGTCTTCTTTGTTGTCTTTATATTTATAATAAACACTGTATCGGCAGTGAGCTCAATTATTTGAACTTTACCATCATACCTGAATAACTAAATACTCGCATAAAGTACCTTGGCGTAAAGCATTTCATTTGCATCACAACGTGATACGTGTCGCTATTAACCCAGTTGCTACTACCTTAGTTTTAGCCTTGAAATTTTCATTCGTTGAACCTCCTTTTTGGTGTTTTTTTATACTAAGCAAACGAATACAAGCTAAGATCTCTACACCTAAACTGACCAATTCGAGAAAAATTGACCAAAAACAATAGCAGAAGGTAGAAACTTATTTTATAATGCGAATTAATGTTTCAGGGCATCATAAATTCCAATATTAGGGGCACAAAATGAGACTTATCCCGTTAAACAAAGCAGCACAAGTCGGTAAGTGGGCAGCAGCACACATCGTGAAACGCATCAACGATTTCAAACCAACAGCTGAGCGTCCATTCGTATTAGGCCTACCAACTGGTGGCACTCCTCTTGCGACATATAAAGCACTTATCGAACTTTACAACGCTGGTGAAGTAAGCTTTAAGCACGTTGTTACATTTAATATGGATGAGTACATTGGTATCCCTGCCGATCACCCAGAGTCTTACCGCTCTTTCATGTACAACAACTTCTTTAACCACATCGATATCCAAGACGAAAACATCAACCTGCTTGATGGCAACGCTGCGGATAACGAAGCAGAGTGCAAGCGCTACGAAGACAAGATCAAGTCTTACGGCCGTATCAACCTATTCATGGGTGGCGTGGGTAACGATGGTCACATTGCCTTTAACGAACCTGCATCTTCTCTCTCTTCACGCACACGTATAAAAACGCTAACTGAAGATACCCGTATTGCAAACTCGCGCTTCTTTGATGGCGATATCAACCAAGTACCTAAGTACGCACTTACTATCGGCGTAGGTACACTGCTAGATTCAGAAGAGATCATGATTCTTGTTACTGGCCACAACAAAGCACTAGCACTTGAAGCAGCAGTTGAAGGTTGTGTTAACCACCTATGGACAGTATCTGCTCTACAGCTACACCCTAAATCGGTGATTGTTTGTGACGAGCCAGCAACTCAAGAACTAAAAGTGAAAACAGTGAAATACTTCACTGAACTAGAAGCTGAAAACATTAAAGGTTTCTAACGCATTTTTCATGCTGTGACTAACACAAAAAATCCGAGCATAGCTCGGATTTTTTATTAGTGTTGATTAGCTCTCGGGAAACTCACCTTTCGCACCTAGATCGGCACTTGCGGTCCAATGCTCATTTGGGTCAAAGGTTTCATCACACAAGTCTATCGAATTGCCCGTTTTGCTTCTGGGGTTGTTTAGCGGAGAAAAAGCCGTGACAACACTTTTACAGCCAGTCCTCGATACTTCAATATAATCAGATTACGGGGTAACCATGTTGGCGTAGAGAGTACGGTTTTCGCCTTGGAGAAAGTCCTGAAGCCTTCCTCCCCATGATATTGGCCAATACCTGACTCACCAATGCCACCAAAGGGGGCATCATCAGCCGCAACATGAAGTAGCGTATCGTTAATTGCCACTCCACCGCTATGTGTCTGCTCGATAACTTGCTGTTGAAGCACCTTATCGTTAGACATCAGATAGAGAGCGAGGGGGCGAGGTCTTGCATTGATAAAGGCAAAGACTTCGCTTAAATGGCGATAACCGATCACAGGCAGTATGGGACCAAAAATTTCCTCCTGCATCACCAGCATCTCTGGTGTCACACCGGTGACCAATTGAGGCAACATCTGATGCTTCTCTAACTCAACACCATCAATCGAGTGTACGGATGCCCCTAAATTTTTTGCATCTTGAACATAGCTTTGTAAACGTAACCATTGCGTCTCATTGATGATTTGTGTTGCCGAATCCAATCGACCTTTGCGGACATAGAGCTGAGAATATCTCTCCAGATAGCACTCGATAAACGAGAGTTCTTTCCCTTGAGGCACCATTACATAGTCTGGAGCGACACAGATTTGCCCAGCGTTAATCGATTTACCTAAAATGACAGCATCGACCGCTTTACTCATATCTGCATCATCGGCAATTATTGCGGGAGATTTTCCTCCCAGTTCTAATGTCACCGGTGTCAAATTACGAGCGGCTGAAGCTGCAACCAATTTACCGACCTTGGTTGAGCCAGTAAAAATAAGGTGATCAAACGGCAGAGACGAAAAGTACTGAGCAATATCAGCGCCACCTTCTACTGGTCGAACGTATTCACCAAACTGAGCAAAAATCTCACTTAACACTTGATTGGTATGCGGCGTGTGTTCACTTAGCTTAACTAACACTCGGTTACCTGCCGCCAAAGCAGTGATAATTGGTGCAATACTTAGCACGATAGGAAAATTCCACGGCACTATTACACCAACAACACCAAGAGGCTGGTATTCGACACGCACTTTTGAAGGCATTAGCAGCAAGCCTGAATGACGTTTACTTGGTTTAAGCCATTTTTTAAGATACCGAATCGTATAGTTAATGTGTCCAACTGCAGGTAACAGGTCACAAATTAACGAATCAAAATCACTGCGATAGCCATAATCTTGATGTAAGGCATCAACCAGAGCTCGCTTGTTGTTGAGTAACTCTGACTTGATACTCTTTAGAATGTCCAGCCTTTGCTCAAGTTCTGGATAAGGGTTGGTAGAGTAATGCGCTTGAACTTCCGCAAACAGGTGCTGCAGTTCCTGCTCCGTTTTGACATGTTCCTTATGCCAACGATTAAGGTCTACGACTTTTTCCATATTAGTAGCCAACAGGTATTATCATGATTTCTGGCTTAATATTAGTCAGTTTTGACCATAATGTCCCGTACTGCAGCACTTTTTTGCCTTATCAACATTGAGTCATTGGTGAGAAAACAAGCAGCATCACGGAACTCTTCGTGGGGGTCAGGAGCATGTTCATCGTAATGCTGCTTAAACTTAACTAACTACCACTCATGCGAGTAGCGATAACAGCGCAAGTCTCTCTATCGTCCTTGAGCAACGGTTCAATCGCTGCTGATAAAACGCCAATAGAGGTCCAGCCTCTGATTCATGGTTCATAGATATCCCTCTCGGTTGACCCATTAAGTTTGCTGCTTAATAGGGAAAACAAAAAGAGCTTATATTTAGTTTATTTTTTCCTATTAATACTCAAGAACAGCAAATAAAATCAAATATCTGTGGATTACAGACTAAATAGGGAACAAAATAACCATACAAATTGCTTGTTATCTTGTTTGAGAGCCACTTGTGTCCGATCTGAACCTACTTCGCTACTACCAGCGCCTGACGCCCCTTGGCGTCGGCGTCGAAATCAAAACCGCTTTGCCTGCGATAGCAGAGGCTCTATACACCAGTCCTAGGCATGCACGAAATCTCCTGAATAATATGCAGCAGCTAACTTGGTTAACTTGGGCACCTAAAGTTGGTCGAAATCAACGTTCGACATTGATTCTTAATCTCTCAGTAGACGAACTCAAAAATCAGTTGGCGATAAAAAGAATATTGGCAGGAAAATATGAGAAGGCTCTGGCAATACTAGATGACGATCAAACTGCCTTCGGTCGACTGCTGCAAAGCACCTCTGGAGCATCGTTTCGTCAAGGGCAGTTACATATCCAGCTCACCTACAAACGTCCATTTGAACGATTGGTTCCTCATCAGTTACAACGCTCAAGTGAACGTTACTTATTGCGACAAATATACTGTTGTTTAGTCGCGAGTACCGCTGACGGGGTACTAGAACCGCAACTGGCTCATCACTGGCAATACAACGAGCAGACACTGGAATGGTCTTTTTATCTCAGACCTAGCCTCACTTTCCACAACGGAACGCCGATTGATGGAAAAACCGTCGTTGAGCTGTTTAATAAACTCAGACAACTTGAAGACTACCGTAGCGAGTTGAGCCATTTAGAGAGTGTGTCCTGTGCTGGGAACAACAAAATCGTATTTAAGCTGACTACTCCAGATCAGGGATTCGGTGGTTTAGTTTCCGGTGTAAAATACTCTATCCAACCGAGCGAACAGGTCAATAACGCTACCAATAAAATGATTATCGGTTCCGGCCCTTTTGAAGTGATCGAACACTCTGATGCTCGTCTAAGTTTACAAGCATTCGAGCGCTACTACGCATGCCGTGCACTTACAGATAATGTCACGATATGGCATCTGGATGAGAGCGAACTGTCCAATAAACAGATACAAACCAATCAGCCCGGAGCGCAATCTGATCAGCATTGTAACTACTACGTATCCCATGCAGTGAGCCAAACCGTAGAAAGGGATGTAAAACAGAGCCGTACAGAAGACGGATGCATGTTTATTCTCTTCAACCAATGTGCTGATACAGTGCTTAACGATAGCCAGCGTCGCTTCCTTTCTAGCTATCTAACGCCAGATAAAGTGCACGACTATCTCAAGCAAAGCGAGCGTTTATTCGGCTGCGAAATCGCACATAACTTACTGCCTATGTGGCACAAAATTACACGCCCAGCGACGGCTGAAGTGGCTTTACCAGATAAGCTCACCATCGCTATCTATGATTACAGCTCATTGAAAAATTGTGCCTTGGCCATTCAACACTTACTCAAACTGAAAGGTATTGAGGTCACTATTAACACCTATAGTTACCGCCAACTAACGGCACTTTCTACGTCAGGTCAACTTTCTGAATCCATCATAGTGACCAACATTAACCTTGACGACAACCGACATGCGTCAGCCTTTAACAGCTTGTACCATAACCCCATTATTCAGCGTTGCATTGGAGAACAATCAAAACGTTGGTTAGTCGAAAGCCTGAACGAACTTCGTTGTCAAACGGCGTTAGATGAGTACCTAAACGCACTCGAACCTATCGCATCAGCCCTCATCAACCAATACTGGCTATCACCGCTCTTCCACCATCGCCAAACATTACGTTTTCAGGGGGTTTTGAAAGATGTGGCGCTAACAAACTGGGGCTGGCCAGATATAAAAAATGTTTGGTCCGCAGACTAATCCGAAAACGCCGGATCACAACACAAAAGAATCTCTGCCGATTGACTAAAATCACTTGTCTAGTAGACAAACTGATGTAAGTTAACGGTTCTGTCTTGCCTAAGAGCACAAACTACAAACCTTAATTATGCAAAAGCCAAACATTAGATTTGTTGCCGCCGATATGGATGGCACACTCCTTGATGAAAATAGCCAACTAAACCCAAAATTTTACGATATATACCAACAGCTTGAAGATAAAGAGATCATCTTTGCCGCAGCATCAGGCCGTCAGTATTACAGCCTGATAGAAACCTTCGCTCCAATCAAAGATCGTATGATGTTCATCGCTGAAAACGGCACTTTGGTCATGCATCAAGGTCAGGAGCTTTACAGCTGTGAGATAGACAAACCATCTATAGCCGCCATCATTAAGCAAGCTCGAGCTATTTCAGGAGCGCACATCGTGCTGTGTGGGAAGCAATCGGCCTATATTGAAACCAACGATCCCCGCGCACTAGAAGAGTTCGCAAAATACTATCACCGCTGCCAGTATGTTCCCGATCTGCTGCTTGTTGATGACGACTTTATCAAAGTGGCAATTTGTCATTTCGACGGAACGGAAGAGTTGGTATTTCCAACCTTCGACCAAGCATTCGGCAACAGCCACCAAGTCGTTGTCAGTGCAAAAATCTGGCTGGATGTGATGAATGCACAAGCATCGAAAGGGGCTGCGATTGAACACTTACAGCAAACCCTAGGCTTTACTCACCAGCAAACCATGAGTTTTGGTGATTACCTCAATGACCTAGAGATGCTAGAAGCCAGCTACCATTCTTACGCAATGGACAACGCGCATCCTAGAATCAAGCAAATTGCCCGCTTTGCAGCACCATCTAACCGTGAGGCTGGTGTATTAACGGTTATACAACGTGAGCTGCTTGACTAAGCGAGTCTTGGTAAAGCTCCAGTGGTAAGCCATCCGGATCGTTGAAGAAGGTAAATGATTTACCAGTAAATTCATCTATCCGGATCGGTTCACATTCAACACCCTGTGCCGCTAGGTAATCGACGTAACCCTCTACCGATTCGACCCGAAACGCCAAATGTCTGAGTCCCTGAGCTTCTGGTCTCGAAGGCCTTGACGGTGGATTTGGAAATGAAAATAACTCAATTTGACTACCGTCTGGCAAAGCAAGATCAAGCTTATAAGAGTTTCGTTCTGCGCGATAGTTTTCCGCAATCACGGCCAATTTGAGTACATCGACATAAAACTGTTTAGATCTTTGGTAATCAGAGCAGATGATGGAACAGCTCGGCTACTCCTATTTTGCGACGGTGGAAACCCCTACAGTTGAACAAGACTATATCTATTCCAAACCCGTTGTCGCTATTGCGTCAAAATACCCCATCACTCAGGTTAATCCAGTCAGTCCTATCAGCGAAATTGCATTGGATTATCAGACCCAGATTCCGAGTTTTAGCCGTCAGCCGGTTCAAACCAATATCCACGTGCCGGAGATTGGAGACATCGCAGTCTACGTCTGCCATCTAAAATCGCAGCGTGCGACGGAAAGCCGCTCTCCTGAACGAGATCTGCCCTTAGTCGGTCGCTGGCTTTCCAGTCAGCAGCGAGGTTGGGAAGCGCTGATGCTTCGCCTGTTTATGCAACGCGAGTATCAGCACAGCCCTCGACCAACGGTGTTGTTAGGTGACTTTAATCAAGCCATATCCAGTGATATTACTGGGCTGCTCACAGAGCAAGTTGAGCAACCAGACAGCGCTCTGACACTTGAAGATAGCTGGCAACTGTTCAACTTAACCCGTCCCAATGCAGAACGAAAAGCCACGCACTACCACTTTGCCAACGGCAATGTACTCGACTACATTCTTTTGTCACAGGAGTTTCAACCTCACAGTCCCTACTCTCTTGCAGACGTAACGGACTATTTGGTCCTAGACAAGCATCTAACCAACCCACACTTCGAGCTTGATAAGCAGGCCAGCGATCACGCCTTTGTCGCCACAACGGTCAGGTTTATCCTTTAGCCCCCCTCTCCTACGAGCGTATATCGCTGCGTAACACCGCTCTCATTAACAAAATCATCATCGTGACTAACCAGAATGAAAGCGCCCTGATAGCTTCGTAACGCCTCAGCCAGCAACTGTTTTGAGTCTAAATCGAGATGGTTATCTGGTTCATCAAGTAACAATATTGGCGATAGAGGCTGGTGACTGGCGATCAACATGGCCAATTTCATCTTTTCACCACCACTGAGCAAACTGGCCTGTCGATAGACAGTGTCACGACGGAAACCAATACCTGCCAGTAAGGTTCGTGCATCACTTTCAATTATCCCAGAGCAATACTCCATTAGGTTGTCCAATATCGAGTGTGATTCGTTGATCAAACCAAAATGCTGATCCAAATAACAGACCGGATGATTGATCTTTAACTCCCCCGACTCTAGACAAATATCGCCCCGCAGGACCTTCAGCAAGGTCGATTTGCCACTGCCATTGCCACCACAAAGATGCAGTCGACTATTCCCTTCAAGGATCAGATTGATCGTCTCTCGGCTGCCGAAAGGCAGTATGCCACTGACAATATTGAGTCGCTTTGCTCGGCTAGCTTCGCCTTGTTCAAGATAGATCTTTTGCGGCGTTATTTGCTCATAACGACCGCTCAGAGCATGATGTTTCTGTGCCAGCATCGTCCTCCGGTTGTTGTCATTTTTTAACCGATTGGACAGTGATGCCGTCGCGCTGTCTTTCATACCGTCCAATATCAGTTTTGACTGACTGCCCGACTTACGTAATTTATTGCCTTGCGCCTCTCTTTGCTGGGCTTTTTCATGGTTTCTCTGAGCCTGAACTTCGAGCTTTTTCTGCTCTCCTCGTACCGCTTCAATCTGACGTTCAAGCGCGTTACGCTCTCGTTGTTTCTGCTCAGAATAGACATCATAATTGCCACCATACTGAACCAACCCCAACTGGCTCAGTTCCCAAATTTGATCCATCTGGCGCAATAATTGTCTGTCATGACTAATGAGCAAAATATGCCCCGAAAATTGTGCCATTTTCTCAATCAGCCAAGCCTTGGCTTCTCCATCAAGATGGTTCGACGGCTCATCCAGCACCAAAAGATCAACCTCGCTATTAAACAGTCGCCACAATTGGAGTCGTGCCAACTGTCCACCACTGAGCTTACTACAAGGAAAATTCACCTCGCGTGGCAACCCCAACTCCGCCAGTTGCTGACTTAGTCTCTGCTTAATCGTCCAGTCATCAGCGAGCATTTCAAACCACTTGTCATCACAATCGCCCTTTTCAATATGTTGTAAGGCTGTGATTTTATCTGTGACCCCTAAATAGTCTGCTACGGTTGTTGAGTTCATAAGCCATTGCGACGGCTGTTGACTATAAGTATCGTGTGTCGCATTAATCACAACACTCCCTGATGTTGGCCGATGTTTTTTGGTCAACATACCCGCTAGGAGTGACTTACCCACCCCATTTCGACCGACCAGACCAACCCTTTTATCGGACAATGAACATGAAATGTCACTAAAAAGACGATCACCGTTGTCAAACTGGTAACTGATTTTATTTGCTTGTATTACTGGCATACTTTGCCTCCTGAGCAACAGGATTAGGCGTAGCAAAGTTTGGATAGATCGATCCCGATAATGCTAAGGAACCTTATATTCAATTGTGTTTAGAGAAGTATGCTTGAGAATAAGCAGTGACGAGCTACGCCGACTAACCCTGTGAAATCCGAAAATAATGTAAACAGTGGATAACAGGTGTTAGTTATTCATATTGGCGTAATCTCCTAAAGAAATGATGGCGCGATTATAGAACACTTTTTGCTCACTGAGCAACCACAAGCGTGCACAGTTGCACAGCAGACTAAGGCTAGGCCGCTGTGCATTGGGCGAGCACCGTTAACTGGGTCGCCGTTACTTTCAATCGAGTTGCTTGATAGAAATGCGATTTTTAAACTCAAAGACCTTCTCCGCGCAAACATCGATGCAACGGCCACAACTGATACAGTTTTGATCCATCACTCGGCGATCCCCTTCTTTTAATGGCTGACGTAATACATCTGGTTCAGGGCAAACGTAATAACAATCCATGCACTTGGTACACTGTTCCCGCTTGACCGCCACGACACGCAATAAGCTTTTTCGGCCAATCGAGCCATAAGTTGCACCAAGCGGGCAAAGATGACCACACCAACCATGTTCAACTAACAGAAGATCGAGTACGAAAACCAAGCCAATCAAGACCCAACCCGCACCAAAACCGAACACCAGACCACGATGCAAAGCGGCGACAGGGTCAATCCAGGCCCAAAGTACGCTGCCCGAAAGTGCACTGCCAATAAGTAATACTGGGATCAACCAGTAACGAATGGTCGATGACCAGCGAAAGCTGGATTTAAGATTCAGCTTACGGCGCAAAAAAGCGGCGAAGTCGGTCACTATGTTCAAAGGGCAGACCCAGCCACAAAATGCACGTGGACTCAAAGCCGCATAAAAAGCGACCACAACCAAAACGCCGATTAAGGCGGTTGCCTCAGGTAAATGACCGGCAGCTATCGTCTGCATCATGATGAGTGGATCACTCATTGGCACCACGTCAAATAAAATGCTGGATGACAGGTTTCCTTTGAGCACTCCTAGAGTAGACCCCGCCATAAACAGAGCCACAATAAGCAGTTGGCAACATCGACGCAGAATTAAAAAGCGGTGAGCTTGCCACCAGCCAAGTTTTCGTACAGCTTCTTTACCGGCGTTCTTTGCTAGGTTCTTAGCCATTACAACTTACCCCCCAAGGTTTCGAGGGCTTCGTTTGGCACCTCGGGCGCACTGTTTTCAAGTGTTTTGTTGATCTCTTCCCATCCCAATTGGTAGTGAGCTCCCATCTTGCCTTTTGCCAGTTCAGTGGGAATGATCTTGATTGCAGCAATCTCAGTGACGCAAGCTTCTTCGCATTTTCCGCAGCCTGTACATTTGTCTGAATGAACGGTTGGAATCAACTTGGCATGATAACCGGTTCGTTCATTGCGCACGTGTTCAAGCGTTATCGCCTCATCAACAAGCGGGCAAACTCGATAGCAGACATCGCAACGTAAACCTTGCCAGTTGAGGCAACTTTCGTGGTCAATGAGTACCGCGGTACCCATTCTTGCATCATCGATGTTGGTCAAATTAGGATCGAGGGCACCCGTCGGACAAACCGGCACACAAGGAATGTCTTCACACATCTCACATGGAATGCTACGAGCGGTAAAATAGGGTGTTCCTGACTCTACAGGAGATAACAGAGTGGCCAGTTTCAATGTGTCATAAGGGCAAGCCTGAACACACAATCCACAGCGAACACACGCTTTTTCAAACTCACCCTTTGGCAAAGCACCTGGCGGACGAATCGGAACACCTGTACCATCTCTTGCCTGACTTTGCATTGACTGCAACCCCAATACACTTGCCGCAGCCCCAACACCGGCTGCTGTCCGAACAGCATCACGCAAAAACCGACGTCGGCTCTCTGATGTTTTTGATTTAAACCCACTCATGATTCACTTCCTCACACCAGCGGTTTAGCTAGGCTCAACTCTCTTCGTAACCACAGCAATCCTGAAGATAATAGCTGCATTTTCAACACAGTTCGTAGGGTTATATATAACCCTAAAGGGGTGTATCAAACATCTATTGATAAGAATCAACTAACTGAGGAGAGCGACAGCGCATATTGATCAATTAGCACGGAAGCACAATGATGACTTTTGTTCAAAAAAAACGCCACACAACGCGTTTTTGTCACACGTTGTTTCCTTGCTAGGTGTTATCCTTATAAAATGCAAGGCTTTAAAAATTACGCTGTGAGGGTCTTATGATAGAAATCGTAATTGACGGAAAGTTCCGGATTGTGGAAGAGGGTTCTACTCTTCTGGAAGCAGCAAAAGTGTGTGGCGTCGACATACCTTCATTGTGTGGATTAAACAAATCCAAGGCCAAGGTGCCTTGCGACCTGTGTGTCGTCGAAGTGGAAAGTGGCGGCACTCAACGGTCGTGCGAACTCAAAGTTTATCGCGGTCTCAACGTAAAAACCCAATCAGAGCAGCTCAGTGCTCACCGGCGTAAAGCGCTTAACACCATAATGCAAGACCACTATGCTGACTGCGAAGCGCCATGCAAAACCGCTTGTCCTGCTGGTGTCGATATTCAATCTTATCTCTACTTCATTGCCCAGAACGACCATCAAAAAGCGATTGAGGTCATCAAACGCACCCTGCCAATGCCACTCTCTATTGGCCGTGTGTGCCCTGCTTTCTGTGAGAGTGAATGTCGCCGCTCTTTGGTCGACGACTCGATTGCAATCCGCCAACTAAAACGACATGCCGCAGATGCAGACCTTGCTGCGCAAGAATCCTATGTACCAGAGAAAAAACTAGCCAAAGGACTCTCTATTGCTGTGGTGGGCAGTGGCCCTGGCGGTTTGACTGCTGGCTACTATCTCTCCAATGAAGGCTATGATGTGACGGTGTTTGAGTCGATGCCAAAGGCGGGCGGATGGTTGCGCTACGGGATCCCAGAATACCGATTGCCAAAAGCAATCTTAGATAAAGAGATCGAACTCATGTGCCGCAACGGCATGCAGATTCAAACCCGTAAAAAACTCGGCGTCGATTTTACCTTATCTCAGCTAAGCGACGAGTATGATGCAGTCTGTTTGGCTGTTGGTGCGTCATTGGCGGTTGAGATGAACTATCCGGGCAGTGACTTAGCAGGCTGTTATCTCGGCGTCGACTACCTGAAAGATTATGTCACAGAACAACACTACACTACCGGGAATAAGGTCGCGGTCATCGGTGGGGGTAACACCGCGATTGACTGTGCGCGAACCGCTCGCAGAACGGGGGCTGAGACCACGATTATCTACCGCCGAACTCGTGAAGAGATGCCCGCTGAAGAGTATGAAATCGAAGAGGCTGAACACGAAGGCGTACAATTTCTGTTCTTAACGAATCCAGCTCAAAATATTGCAGGCTCAGATGGACGAGTAGAAAAAGTCCAGTTGGAACGTATGGCATTAGGCGCGCCCGATTCGTCTGGCCGCCGGAGACCAGAGGCGACAGGAGAGTTTTTCACCCAAGAATTTGACACCGTAATCGCCGCTGTATCGCAAAAACCGGACTTAAGTTTCCTCGACGACGATTCACTTTCAATCCCACTAACGCGCTGGAATACTTCTCAGTCTGACGACCAAACCATGCACACTGGCACGGGCAATATCTTTAGCATAGGTGATTTTCGGCGTGGGCCTGCAACCGCGGTTGAAGCGGTTGGTGACGGTCGAATAGCAGCCAAAGCCATCGACCTATTTCTCAATGGTGATATGGCTGACATGCCAAAACCTGCCTTTAACTCACGCAAAGAAGAAAAGCTCGCTCAGGTCGATCCTCTCCACTTTGAAAACTTGCAGAAAGTCGCGCGCAGCATTATGCCCGAGCTGACACCCGCTCAACGTGAGCAAAGCTTTGATGAGGTCGAACTCGGTTTTGACAATGATGAAGCAATGAAAGAGGCGGCTCGTTGCCTAGAGTGCGGCTGCCAAGCCAATACCAGCTGTGATTTGCGGGATTACTCAACCGAATATGGTGCGCAACAGAACTTTTCGTTGCCAGTTGAAGTAAAAACACACCAAGACTGGCTCAATCTCCGTCACAAAGACACACGACATAAGTTTACAGTTGATCGTAGTTCAGAGTTTATCGAGTTTGATGCCAACCGATGTATCAGTTGTGGTCAATGTATTCAGGCATGCAGTGAACAAGCGGTGCATGGCATTCTCAACTTTGTTCACGACCAAAATGGTCGTCCCGCACTGAGACCAGATGACAGACCGCACTTCGGTTCCAGCCGCCATGGTCGAATCTTGATGGGGGACTCGAACTGCGTTCAATGTGGTGCTTGTATTCAGGCCTGTCCGACGGGCGCTATGGTTGACAGTCGAGATCGCTCACAGGGTCGCGAAGAGTCGCTCAAACATGTCGACACCATTTGTACCTACTGTGGGGTGGGGTGCAAGTTAACCATGCATGTTGACGAGAAAGCCAACCGAATTCGCCGCATAACCGGTGCCAATTCTCCAGTGAACCAAGGCATGCTCTGTGTCAAAGGACGTTTTGGTTTCGATTTCATCGGTGATCAAGCTCGCTTAACGACGCCGCTTATCCGTAAAGACGGATGGTTACAACCCGCAAGCTGGGATGAAGCTATTACTCTGATTGCCAGTAAATTTACCGCTCTCAAGCAAGATTTTGGTGGCAATGCACTGGCAGGATTCTCATCAGCCAAAACCACCAACGAAGACAATTATGCCTTCCAGAAATTTATTCGTCGCGAACTAGGGACAAACAACGTTGATCACTGTGCTCGTCTCTGCCATGCGTCGAGTGTCACCGGACTAGAAGCCTCGCTCGGTAGTGGCGCGATGACCAACGACATTCCAAGTATCAAACACTCAGATGTTATTTTTATTATCGGTTCAGACACCACCTCTGCTCATCCGATTATCGCTTCCCATATCAAGCAAGCTATCCGCCACCACGGCGCTCGTCTGATCGTTGCCGATCCCAAACGTATCGATATGGCCGATCATGCTCAGCTCTATCTCGCGCATCGCCCAGGGACAGATGTCATGCTGCTTAACGGCATCATGCAGCAAATCATCAAAAATGGTTGGTACGACCAAGAGTATATAGAAGAACGTGTTGATGGCTTTGATACCTTGCTTCAAGAAGTGATGTCACCTGCTTATGCTCTGGATAAAGTTGAGCTAGTGACAGGCGTCAGCGGTGAAGACATTTTTGCTATGGCGAGAATGATAGGAACAGCCAAACGAACCGCTGTTTACTACTCGATGGGGATTACACAACACACCACAGGCCATGACAACGTTCGCTCTATCGCCAACTTGCAGCTACTGTGCGGCAACATCGGTATTGAAGGCGGCGGTATTAACCCACTCCGTGGTCAGTCTAACGTACAAGGAGCCTGTGACATGGGCGCGCTGCCCAACAACTACCCAGGGTATCAGAAAGTCTACAACCCAATGATTCGTCAGAAATTCTCGATCGAATGGAATGCAACTCATCTACCTTCTGAACCGGGGTTAACTCTCACTGAAATCATTGATGGTGCATGCCAGCGTACGGTTCGAGGTCTCTATATCATGGGGGAAAACCCTGTCCTTAGTGACCCAAATCAAGCGCATGTTATCGAAGGTTTGGAGGCACTGGATTTCTTGGTTGTTCAAGACATCTTCTTAACAGAAACCGCTCACTACGCGGATGTGGTTCTACCTTCATGCTCATTTGCGGAAAAATCAGGCCACTTTACCAACACTGAACGTCGCGTACAGCGTATCAATGCTGCCGTCAAAGCACCAGGAGAAGCCAAAGAGGATTGGTGGATCATCCAACAAATTGCTAACGCGATGGGAAGTGACTGGCACTATCAACACGTCTCTGACATTACCGCCGAGATTGCACGTGTTACCCCTCAATATGCCGGACTGCGCTGGGATGCGATTACCCCTGAAGGCGTTCAATGGCCGAGCAACAAAAACAATCCGAATGGTACTCGCATTATGCATCAGACACAGTTCACTCGCGGCAAAGGTCAGATGGTAGGCGTACCATTCCGCTATGCGGCAGAATTGCCTGACGAGGAGTTTCCATTGGTGCTTACCACGGGACGTGTTCTAGAACAGTTCCATACCGGTACCATGACGCGTAAAACCAAAGGGTTAGATAATCTCGCGGGGCCACGTGCCATGATCAGTGTTCAGGATGCAGAAGCATTAGGTATTTCTAACGGTCAGCGACTTAAAGTCTCGACCCGTCGAGGAGAGATTGAGATAGATGCATTCGTGACAAAACGTATCCAAAAAGGCGTTATCTTTATTCCTTTCCATTTTGTTGAGTCGCCAGTCAATAGACTTACGACCACAGCAACCGACCCCCATGCCAAGATACCAGAATTCAAAGTCGCGGCAGTGAAAGTGGAACCCCTGCCTTTTGAGGCCGCTGTTTAAAGGTTGATAAAGAGAATAAAGCCAACTCACTTGAGTTGGCTTTATTCTTGCCCCTTGAGCTACTGTATTGATTTTCCTATCAGAACCGATACAATCCCCTCGCTATATTAGCAAACGTTTAATTTATTCTCAGGGCGGGGCGAAATTCCCCACCGGCGGTATTCCCCTAGCCAATTTTGACATTGGGGTGAGCCCGCGAGCGCTCGATACGTCGAGGTCAGCAGATCTGGTGAAAACCCAGAGCCGACGGTTATAGTCCGGATGAGAGAGAATGAAAACACACCACGCTAGCCCTTGCTGCTGTGGTGCATTTCGTTTTGGCTGTGACTTTTAATGTCGCAGTACTCATGCATGCCCTGATTCTGGTGATATTTAGGAGTTAACCATGAATCAGTCATCACTACTAGCCGAATTCGGCGACCCAATCACACGCGTTGAACAAGCACTCATTGCCCTCAAACAAGGCCGAGGTGTACTGCTGCTTGACGATGAAGACCGTGAAAATGAAGGCGATATTATCTATTCCGTCGAATCTCTTACCACTGCACAAATGGCATTGATGATTCGCGAGTGTAGCGGGATTGTCTGTCTTTGCCTGCCAGAAGAGCAAGCGGATCGTTTAGAGCTAACCCCAATGGTCAGCAATAACAACAGTGCCAACCAAACCGCCTTCACGGTTTCAATCGAAGCAAAAGTCGGTGTCACCACTGGCGTTTCTGCTCAAGATCGCGTAACGACGATTAAAACGGCTGCAAACCCTCTGGCAAAACCATCGGATTTGGCACGTCCAGGCCATGTGTTCCCTCTGCGTGCACGCAAAGGTGGCGTTTTGGTCCGTCGTGGACACACAGAAGGTACTATTGACTTGATGCAAATGGCAGGGCTCCAGCCTGCTGGTGTGCTTTGCGAAGTCACCAATCCTGATGGAACAATGGCCAAAACAGCCGAGATCGTTGCCTTTGGTAAACTGCATGGTATGCCTGTTCTGACCATCGAAGATATGGTGATGTACCGCCAACAGTTCGACCTAAAGCTTGCATAAAATCTGATTGCCAAGCCCATCGTTTGGGCTTGGCTTACAAAAGTCTTATCGCCAAAACCCTCAGCCGCTATCTTTTCTAAAATCAGTCATATTTCGCATCTCTATACTTCTAGGACTAAACTTTTATCTTAGTGATATCTCAAAGGATAGAGGGTCGAATGGACGAGGAACAAAACTCAAACGATGATTTGCTGGTCATTATTGAAGATGAGCCAGATACGCTTGACACAACGTCTCCGAAACTAACTTGGCGAGTACTGATCGTTGACGATGATCCTGATCTCCATCATGCGACGACGTTATCCCTAAAAGACATCATCATCGAAAACCGCCCAATCGAGTTCCTTCACGCCTATTCCGCTGCGGAAGCAGAACAGGTACTGAGTCATGAAACGGATATCGGTGTGATACTGCTTGATGTCGTCATGGAAACCGACCGCGCAGGGCTTGAGTTGGTCGAAACCATTAGAGAAAAACTGCATTTAAGCGCGTTAAGGATCATTCTTCGTACAGGTCAGCCAGGCTATGCTCCTGAAATGGAGACCATTCAGCGTTATGACATCAACGACTATCGCACCAAGCCTGAACTGACTCGAATCCGCCTTTTTACCATTCTGACCAGCGCCATCAGAGCCTATCAACAGATTTGTAATCAACATACCATGCGCCAAGGCTTAGAGAAGGTGGTCAAAGCGAGCACTGAACTCGCCCACTATCATGGCATGCGTATGTTTGCAGAGGGGGCAGTAAAACAGATCAGTGCCATCATTCAGATAGAACCCGATGGCTTAATTTGCGTTCAGGAAAGTCTATCGGATTGCGCTTCATCTTCCGCGCAGATCATCGCAGCAGCTGGCCGCTACCAACCGTATGTTCAGTCTCCAATAGAGCAACTGGACTCACACAACATCCGCGACCGAATCCTAACTTGCCTTGAAAAACGTGAAAATCAACTTGAAGATGGGCTAACTCTCTATTTTTCCACAGAACATGGCAGAAAATTGGCCGCTTATGTGGATGTGAATCGCCCTTTAGAAAGTGTGGATCAGCATCTTCTCGAAGTGTTGTGCGCGAATCTATCGGTTGGTTTTGACAATGTCTTGCTTTATAACCGTCTTGAGCAGCAAGCATTCACCGATCCTCTACTCAACATACCCAACCTAAACAGCCTATTGCAGTATCAACTTTCCTCCTCTCAATCGGAGCATTCACAAGTCATGGCTCTGATTGACATTGATGACTTTTCCGTTTTCAACGACAGTTTCGGTCACAAACTAGGAGATGATCTACTCATCGCAGTTTCCGAACGACTTAGCCACGCTTTTCCAAACTGTTTTCTATCAAGAGTTGGCAGCGATGTATTCGCCATCATTGGTTCGCAAAAAGATGTCACCGACTTGACCATCAGCAACGTTTTCCAATGTAACTTCACGGTTGATGACCAACCTTTCAAGGTCATGGCAAGCATCGGGCTGGTTGAACTCTGCCAAGGCGAAGAACTCTCCGAACGTTACAAAGATACCCAAGTCGCGCTGAAACAGGCCAAAATGCATCATCGCGGTGCTGCCATGACCTTTTCACAGAACATGGGGCAAAATGCTCGCGACAGGATGCAACTTCTTATCGAACTTAAACAGGCACTGGAAGAGAATGCCCTTTTTCTGATGTATCAGCCAAAGTACAACCTCAACACACTCGAGTTAACTGGCATCGAGGCCTTGCTTCGCTGGCGCAATAAACATGGTGATCTTGTTCCACCGGATCAGTTTATTCCCCTCGCAGAACAGTCTGGGATGATGGTGAATATTGGCGCGTTTGTTATCGAACGAGCCTGTCAACAGTTTAACCAACTGCTCAATAGTGTCGGCACTCAGATAACCTTGGCGATCAACATATCTCCAACCCAACTTGATGAGCCAGAGTTCGTCCATCTACTCGAATCCAGTCTCAAACAGCATGCCATTGCACCGCAGCAAATTGAGTTAGAAATCACGGAAACCATTGCTGCTAAAAACCTATCTGCATTGTGCGACGTGCTTAATCAAGTGCGTGAGTTGGGTTGTAAGATCGCAATAGACGATTTTGGCACAGGTTTCTCTTCACTCAGTATTCTGCATAAATTACCCGCAACACGTCTGAAAATAGATCGTTCATTTGTCGATGCGATGGAAGAAGATTGCAGCATCGCGAAGATGATCGTCAACCTCGGTCAAACGTTAGGTTTGCAGATCACAGCGGAAGGGATTGAGACCTCTTTTCAACACGACAAACTGAAAGCATTTCACTGTGAAGAAGGGCAAGGATGGTTGTTTGCCAAAGCGATGGAAATGGAACAGTTGATAACCTTCGTCTCTCAACCGGACGACAAACAATAAGTGAGCCAGCGATGAATAATCCGGACATCCCACCAGCATCCAACTCTGGTCAATCAACTGACGATGCTATTGCCAGAGTTCACACTCGATCCGCAGCCTTGATTCGTCGTTATCGCGCTATGATTTACGGTGGCCTGATTCTGATTGTACTGCTCACTCTAGGCAACACGTTTTATCTTAGTAACCAGCTCAAATCACAGCTCCTCACACAACAGACGCAAAAAGGAATGGAGTCAATGCTGTCTCTCAACAAGACACTCTCTGTTTCTCTTAACCATATCGACCGCATGCGTGGAACACTGGAAACCGCCTATTTGTATCCCGAGCTTATCCCCCGAGATGGCGCTCTTGAGTACCTCAAGCAGATAACTCAAGACTCGCCTCAAAACGCGCCGTGGGAAAACTTGCCCCCAGACGTGAGACTTAAATTGGGGCAACTTTTTGTTCGCTCAAATCCTAGAGATTACACCTTCGACGTCAGTGCATTGCTCACAATGACCAGCGAAGTCGTTTCAACCCATCAGCAATACAGTGATTTTCAGTGGAGCTATTATTACGATGCCAATGAAGTACTGACTTACCTCTATCCTTGGTTAAGCTACCGTGATCTTATGGCAGCGACAGAAACCGACAATATGGACGACACCCTGGATATCATCTTTCAGGCCGGAGGAACCTTTCCACTTAAACTCATTAACCCTAGATCAAACCCGACGAAGCAGAAAGTTTGGACAACGCCCTATATGGATGCGGGGGGAAAAGGCATGATGGTTTCACTGCTGGCTCCTGTTTATCACAAAGAGGACTTTATTGGTGCTGTCGGTACGGATATCACTCTTTCCGTCCTAGATAAAATTCTCACTAAACGAACGCTCGACCTCGGTCGTTTAGTGATTGTCGATGACAAAGGCTTAGTAATTGGCGACAGTGATGGAGCCTTGACAGACAAAACAGAGAGTCAGTCTCAACACGGAATTCTGACGTTGATGTCCATTGGCGAAGCCCATCGAGTGATCCATGGCGAGTTGCAAAACGTCTCCGATGGTTATTGGGTCTCTTTCATACTACCCGACACTCCTTGGCGACTCGTTTTAGAACTGACCAACAGCGAAATAAACCAATATGTCTTCGATAGTCTGTTACCCAACTTAATGCTCGCCTCAACCTTTACTGCGCTCTTGTTGTTCGTCGTACTCTACCAGCATTGGAACTTTAGTCAGCCAGCACTGCGCTTAGCGCAATTCGTTGAAGATTTGCCCAGTCAAGAGACCCCTGTTATTCCAGATGTACCTTCTCGCTGGCAAAATTGGTTTAAACGCGCCGCAAACAGGGAACAGGATCGACGCCGCTACTTAGAAACCATCGAGCAACAAACACAAGATCTCGAACGTCGAGTGAATGAACGAACCATAGAACTGGAGCATACGCTGGAAACCTTGAAGGCGACTCAAGAAGAGTTAGTCCGTTCAGAAAAACTCTCAGGGCTTGGTTCTCTGGTCGCTGGTGTCGCCCATGAACTCAATACTCCTATTGGCAATGCAATGATCGTCGCCAGCAGCCTAAAAGATTTTAATCAACAATTTGTCGAATCCATTCAGCAGGGATTAAGACGTTCAGCACTCGATAGCTATATCAGCAAAAGTACCGAGTCATCCGAAAGTATCGAGCGCAACTTGCGCAGAGCTTCTGAACTGATTTCCAGTTTCAAGCAAGTGGCAGTTGACCAATCGAGTTATCAAAGACGCGTGTTTGATTTGCAAGAGATCGCTCATGAACTAAAAGTTACTATGCTGCCAAGCCTTTCACGTCAACAAATACAGCTCGAAACCGAATGTGAAGAATCAATTAAAATGGACAGCTATCCCGGTCCTCTGACACAGGTTCTGATGAACCTACTCTCAAACGCTTTGGTTCATGCATTCTCAGATCAAGAGCATAGGATGATAACCATTCGCTGCCATTCTGAAGGTCACAATGCCATTATCACAGTTACCGACAATGGCCATGGCATAGCGATTGAGCATCAAAGCAAAATCTTTGACCCTTTCTTTACTACCCGTTTGGGTCAAGGTGGGTCAGGTCTGGGGCTAAATATCGTCTACAACCTTGTGACCGGACTACTTAACGGCAATATTCAAGTGAGCAGTGAACCGGGAAAAGGCAGTTGTTTTACACTAACGCTACCGCTCAATGCACCAAAAAGTGATACTCTCGAGTCCTAAGTTCAATCACCCATTGTGCCTTACACTTATGAAGAGAATTGTTGAGTTAATTACGCAAGATCCTATCAGGGTTGAAGCGTTACGGTGTGCCGAAACGTTAGATCTTCCAGACTGGTATCTGGCTGCTGGTTTTGTTCGCAACCTAGTGTGGGATGCTTTACATGGACTGAGTGAAGCAACACCACTCAATGACGTCGACCTGATCTATTTCGATCCCTTAGAAACACAAAGCCATCAGAGTCAGCGATACCAACAGCAGCTAACCAACATGATGCCCGAACTCAATTGGCAAGTGAGAAATCAGGCCTTAATGCACATCCGAAATGGCGATCAGGCATATACCAGCAGCCTTGATGCGATGAGTTACTGGCCTGAAAAAGAGACAGCGATAGGTATCAGGTTAGATAAAGAGCAACGCTATCAATGTGCCGCGGCATTTGGTTATCAGTCGCTGTTTGAGCTCAAACTCACTCACAATCCCAAGCGATGTAAAACCGTATTTGACCAGCGAGTATCAAGAAAAGGTTGGTTGAATCGCTGGCCAAAACTGACCGTGGTTAGTGACTAGAAATCGATGGAACCGTTGTTGGTAAGACGGTTTGTTGCTGACGGACTTTGTAGGTAAACAACCACAACAGAATCACAGCTACAATCACACCTGCAAATGAGACATATAAGGTCGAATAGTAGTTATACAACTCTCCCACAACGCCGACAGAGAGACTGGCCAGCAGCATACTGATACTCAACGTGCTTGAGAACAAGGTCGAAGCAGTTCCCAAACGATCACGCATCATATCCTGCAATACAACCATTCCGAGCGTCGCACATACGCCGATAAAGAAGCCATTTAAAATTTGCGCCGCCAGCATAGTGACAAAGGTTTGGCTTGTTAACATCACCATATAGAACACAATTCCCGTCGCCACACCCAGCATCATCAACTTAATCGTACCGACCTTTTGCGCCAAACGTCCCGCCCATAGCATCACTGGGATCTCACACAATGCCGCCGCACCAAATAGAAAACCAAGCCAGTTTCCATCGACTTTCAGCTCCTGAGAAAGATATAGCGGCATACTCGTGATATAGAGGTTGTTCGCCGCAAAGGCGAATACCATCGCAACACAATAGAGCGCAACCAGTTGGTTAACACCTCGGCTGGATGGTTTATCTTGCGATGATTCACCAGAAGGCGCAGTAACTTCACAAGATGGCAATGAGGTTGTGATCACCAGAATGGCAATGGAAACGATCGATGCTGAGACCATAAACGCCGCGCTGAAACCGAAGCTCGCTTTGAGCATAAAGGCAGCAGGAGGGCCAAATACCCAAGCGATGGCGATACCAGCACGCATCGTTGACAGAAACGTCGTACTATCTTCGACATTCTTGTCCGCATACTCTCTTCCCATCGCAAACAGCTGACCAAATGAGGCACCGCTAACACTACCAAACACCGTTGCTATAGTGACTGCCAGCCAATAATCACGAACAAAAACAAAGCTCAGCACAGTGATCAGATAACAAGATAACGCGACGATAAGAATCGTTTTACGCTGCCAGTTTTTATCCGACTGAGTCGCAATCAACTGTGAGACAATCACAGAGCTTACTACCGCAAGCACCATGTACATGCTCAGCATCATTGGGGATGCGCCTAACTGCTCAACGATAAACAAGCTTGATAGCGGATAAAAGAACGCACCGCACAAGCCTGAAACGAACGCTGTAAAAATAAACAATATTGCCGTTTTGTCTCGATACATACCCAAACGCTCCTATAGCCAACCACTCATATTGAATGGCGTTAGTCTATACAAAGTTATCGAGATTCAATGATGGTATTCGAGCCACATCTAATACAAATCCTTCAACAATAGTTATATCTTTGACAGAAAAACAACACATCGATTACTCTAACTGCCGTTATTGGAGGATGTCAGATGAAGCCGTTTATAGAAAATGTCCTTAACTCGCCCAATTATGACTGGCTGGTAAGGGAGTATCACTGTCGGGTTAAAAATGAGCAATTCGCCTGCTCATGGCATTACCACGCCGAATATGAACTGGTTCTTTATCTCGACCCTCAGCATGTGTTTAACGGTAACTACTTTGCTGGCGATGCCATCGGGCAAGTGAATCACAACACTCTCCTACTCTATGGGCCTGGGCTACCCCATATGATTACCGGACAGCTGGCAGGCAGTGACGAGAAGCCACACAGCTCGATTATCGTCTGGCTTAAACATCATTGGATAGAGAAACTTCAAGCGGCGATCCCTGAGGCTCGCAATATCAAGCGCTTGCTGGAAAATGCCGCCTTTGGTCTAAAATTCAGTGCGCAAACTGCCGAAAAAGTGTCTGCACTATTAAGTGGAATTGAAAGCAATGAAAGGCACCTACAAGCGCTTAAAGTGATGGAGGTATTGATCCATCTCACTGATGACAAACAGTCCGAAAAACTGTCTGTAACCCCTTATCGACTCAAAGAGTTATCTGGCGATAACGACGCACACAAACGAGTCGCTATGGCGACACAGTTTATTGAACGCAACTATCAACACGCAGTACGTATTTCCGACCTCTGTAAGGAACTGCATATTAGTGAAAGTTCAGCCTATCGTTTGTTTGAGAAGCACTATGGAGTGAGTTTTTCTGACCACCTAAAACAGTATCGCGTTGGTAAAGCATGTGAACTCCTCGCCAGCTCTTCCACCCCAATTGCCTTAGTCGCAGAGAAGACAGGATTTCAAAACCTATCGAACTTCAATCGCCAATTTCGCATGGTAAAACAGATGACTCCATCGCAGTTCAGAGCGCGTTTTAACTAATTCTATCCCCTCTCTTCTCGCCACAAGTAAAAAAGCGCTTCGGACAGAAGCGCATTGGCAATCGCATAAACAGGGGGTATAGCCTACATGTTCTACCTGGACAGTTGTTATTGCGTTATTCCAAAAAACTCACACGAGAAGAATTATTCACTGATGCCTCTAATCTTGGCATTTCGGCGACGTAACATTTCCAAAGTCACCAGCAACAAAACCGACATCAGTATCAACATACTTGCGACGGCAAGTATTGTCGGGCTGATCTGCTCACGAATCCCTGACCACATCTGTCTTGGCACGGTACGCTGCTCCACACCAGTGATGAAAAGCGCCACCACGACTTCATCAAATGACGTACCAAAAGCAAATAGACCACCGGAGATCATCCCGGGGCGAATCAATGGGAAAGTCACATGGCGGAAGGTATAGACTGGATTC
Organism: Vibrio sp. M260112; assembly: GCF_036533775.1. Lineage (NCBI taxonomy): Bacteria > Pseudomonadati > Pseudomonadota > Gammaproteobacteria > Vibrionales > Vibrionaceae > Vibrio > Vibrio sp. M260112. Next base: position 25,372 of record NZ_JATABH010000015.1, read on the forward strand.
GCACCTAAACTGTAGGCCGCTTTGACTAAACTCTGGTCAAAACCACTTAATGTTGCCGTCACGGTAATTACGACAAACGGCGTCCCCAAAGCGGCATGTGCAAGTACGATACCAGTGAAGGTCTGAGACAGATCTAGGCGGGTATAGAAGAAATACATCGCTGCGGCGGAAATGATCACGGGCACTATCATTGGAGAGATAAGAAACGCCATAATCACGTTGCGAAACGGGACGTTATTGGCGGCTAAACCCATCGCGGCTAAAGTACCTAGCACCGTCGCGACAATTGTCGCGCATACGGCAATAATGGTGCTATTTTTCAGTGCATTCAGCCATTGACTATTGGTAAACATATCCACATACCAGCGTATCGAATAGGCTTCAGGATCGAGACCTAGCATACCTTCTGTAAAGGTGAAGTACGGGGTCGCGTTAAACGACAGTGGCACGATGATCAAAATTGGCGCGATCAAAAACAAAAATACCAAAGTACAAAAAACCAGATAACCAAAATAACCTGCTCGCTCACGAGCGGTGCAATAAGTGGGTAATGCCATGATTAACCTCCAACCTTGATATTGTTGATTCCAACAACACGGTTAAACAGATAAAACAGAGCGGTGACCACCGCTAACAATAGACCACCAAGAGCCGCCGCCATACCCCAGTTCAGCGAGGTTTGCATATGGTAGGCAATCATATTTGAAATCATCTGACCGCTACGCCCACCAACCAACGCAGGAGTGATGTAAAAGCCAATAGAGAGAATAAAGGTTAATAAAGCACCAGCGCCAACACCTGGCATAGTCAACGGCATATACACCTTTATAAAAGCGACCATAGGCGTTGCACCCAAGGATCTGGCGGCACGAAAATAAGTGGGACTGATCCCCTTCATCACGCTGTAAAGTGGCAGAATCATGAACGGCAATAAAATGTGCACCATAGCGACAATGGTACCAAAGGTATTGTGCATCATCGCCAAACGTTCCGTGGTCAAGCCAGACCAAAGCAGCAGATCATTTATCACCCCTTGGTTTTGCAGTAACACAATCCAAGACGTCGTCCGAACCAACAATGAGGTCCAAAAAGGTAGCAACACTACGATCAACAGTAGGTTTGCCTGTTTATCTGCCAGATTCGCCAGCAGATAAGCAACAGGATATGCCATAACCAAACAGATCAAGGTAATCACCAGCGACATACCAAAGGTTTTGACAAACAAGTCAACATAGACCTGTCTCGTTTCTGGTTGGGCCGTGATCTCTCCGCTTTCACCATAGCGTAGATCAAGAGCGGCCAAGTAGTAGCTTAACGTATATGGCGAACTAAGGTTTTTCAGTGCTGCCCAGTATTGTTGTTCACTCCAACGTTGGTCTAATCTAACAATATCTTGAATAGAAGCAGGCATAGCGTTTAGCTTCGCAACCTGACGTCCTGATTTCATCATCAAACTGCGCATACCTGATACTTCGATGTTCATTCGGTTTGCCAATTTAGGCAACGTCTTGTCGTGATATCTGTCTTTCAGTTCCGCCATAAAGGTTTGCTGAACCTCTAAGCTCGGTACCCCCTGATAATCCCATTGCTTGATCGCTTGCGCCGTTTGGGGAAAGCCATTGGGCAAGGCGTGGTTGTCTACACTGCGGTACAGCATTTCGACGATTGGGAAAGCAAATGTCACCAAAATAAAACAGACTAAAGGAAGGATTAGCAAAATGGAGCGAGTCTGTTTCTGACGTTCAGCCCGCTTAAGTTGCGCCTTGAGTCCCTTGTCTGAACGGACAATTTTTCGTTGCAGCGACAGCACTGAACTTAGCCCCGTTAGTTCACGACTCATGCTGCCACCTCATGTTCAGCCGATGACGAAGCACAATCAAGCGCGTGGCAGTCAACGCTACGCCAACCAACATGATACTCTTGCCCGGGCGTAAAGGCTCTTGCTCCGCGGCTATCATTCGGAACCTTAACCACTAAATCGCCAACATCGGCGACCTCAACTACCAGACGGTGATGATCGCCATGGTAGATCACTTCACGCAGTTGACCAGTGACAATGTTGTCACACTCCTGTGATTGTGGATCAATGATGATTTTCTCAGGTCGAATTGACAGCAGTGTCGCTTCTCCAGCGTGCGTCACTTTAACGGCTTTTGCCAAGATATGCTGTTGACCCACTCGGACTTGGCAACGTTGTCCTTCGAAACCAGAAACCATGCCTTTAATTTGGTTGTTTTCACCAATGAACTGAGCAACAAAGGCATTGCTTGGTGACTCGTACAACTCGGTTGGCGAGGCAAGTTGCTGCACCGCACCATTATTAAACACTGCGATACGATCTGACATAGTCAATGCTTCGTCTTGGTCATGGGTGACATATAAAATCGTAATTCCCAACTTTTCGTGTAGGCGTTTTATCTCGATCTGCATCTGCTCTCGCAGTTGCTTGTCTAGAGCGCCTAAAGGTTCATCCATCAAAACCAGTTTTGGTTCGAAGACCAGAGCCCTAGCCAATGCAACACGCTGTTGCTGCCCCCCAGACAACTGTTTAGGGTATCGAGTCGCAACATGTTCCAACTCAACCATCGCCAATGCGGCTTGAACCTTATGATCGATCTCAACACTGTTTAACTTGCGTACCTTAAGTGGAAAAGCGAGGTTCTCCGCAATAGTCATATGAGGAAACAGCGCATAGTTTTGAAATACCATGCCGATCTCACGCTTGTGGGGGGCGAGGTTATTAACCGGAGTACCATCAATATAGATTTCACCGCGCGTCGCGGTCTCAAAGCCCGCTAACATCATCAAGCAAGTTGTCTTACCCGATCCCGAAGGTCCTAGCATGGTGACGAACTCACCGGGCTCGATGGCGAGATTAAAGTCCTTTACGACCAGATTTTCCCCATCATAGGTTTTCTGGACATGCTGAAAGCTAACGTATTCCTTCTTTACTGCCATTGTCATTCCTTATGCACAATAAATTCGATTGCAATCCATATAGGTAAAGGGCTTAACGCCAAAATAAGCCGTTTACATAGAGAGATTTGGGGCAAGGAGCATCCTTGCCCAATAGCGGTTTTTACAGCTTGTATTTAGAGAGATCTGGACGAGTCGCAATGGCATGCTCAACTAAAGCAATTACTTGCGCACGTTCTTGACCTTGAAGCTTTTGACGTGGGGCGCGAACCTGCTCGCTACCGCGGCCACACACTTGCTCAGCCAGTTTGATGCACTGAACCAAGGTTGGAATCGTGTCTAATCTCAATAGTGGTAAGAACCAGCGGTAAATCTCGAGAGCTTCCGCGTAGCGGCCTTGACTCGCAAGCTTGTAAATAGCGACCGACTCAGCAGGGAAAGCATTAGTCAAACCAGAGATCCAGCCCGTCGCACCCAGCATCAAAGACTCAAGTGCAATATCGTCGACGCCACTGAACACGGTGAAACGATCATCGAAACGGTTGTAGAGTTCCGTGATACGACGTGTATCCGTGGTCGACTCTTTGACTGCAACAATGTTTTGGTACTCGGCCAGTTGCGCCATCATGTCGAGGGTAACATCAACACCGTAAGCCACTGGGTTGTTGTAAATCATGATTGGCATGTCTGGCGTTGCTTGCGCCAGTGTGCGGTAGTATTCCACGGTTTCGCTTTCAGATGTGCGGTAAACCATGGCTGGCATAACCATACAGCCATCGATACCGATCTTTTTCGCATCCTGCATGTAATCGACAGCCGCAGTCGTAATTGACTCGGCAGTTCCTGCAATCAGCGGCACACGGCCCGCAACGACCTCTTGCGCCGCGGCAAGCACCTGACGCTTCTCTTCAGGATAAAGTGCACAGTTCTCACCCACAGTACCTAAACAGATAATGCCGTTTACACCGTCATTAATTTGGTTATCAATAACGGTCTGTGTCGCATCAAGATCGATGCTTTGATCATCACGAAACTGAGTACTGACTGCTGGGTAAACACCTTTCCAATCTACGTTCATCTTTTACCTTCCATTTGTATATTGTATGCAATTTAAGTAAGCGGCCGAAACCGAAATGAGTAAGGGCTCCCCCAGAAATTTACATGGCTTGTTTTTGGGTCAACACAAACTTAACCGCAGCGAGGTCAGCCAATGCGCTACCCACCGACTTATACAGGGTTATCTCCTGCTCACTGCGTCGTCCACAGTGCTGATGACGACACAATTCGTTCAACTCAGCTTGGATCTGATCGACGGAGAACAAGCCTTGCTTGATTGGAATAAGGAGATCCCCTGCTTCAGATAATACGTTGATACGGCTATCAACAAACACGCTAGAACGCTCGACACTGATACTGTCACATTCACGTTTGTCGATATCATGATTACCAATCAAATCGATGTGTGTTCCCGGCTGAATCTTATTGCCATCAAAGAGCGGCAACGCCGATCCAGTAACGCAAGTAATAATGTCGATCTCGCTCAACGCCGCATCAACATCGTCAATAATCTCTACCGTAAACTGACGCTCCATCGGCAATGACTGATATTCTCGGCTGGTCAAGATCGTATCAACCGTTTGGCGCACCTTGTCCTTGTTGCGACCCCAAATCATGACTTTTTGCAGCGGGCGAACGGCTGCGTAAGCATAGGCCATATATGGAGCCAAATTACCCGTACCGCAGATCAAAAGACGCGTCGCGTTCTTACGTGCTAGATAGTCTGCGGCCAGTGCAGACGCGGCGGCTGTGCGCCAAAATGTCAAAACCTTGCCGTCCATCAATGCCAATGGCTCACCGTCATCACGACGAAAGGCCAAAATTTTCGATGCTAAGCTGTCTTTTCCATGCTTAGGGTTTTGCGGAAAATAAGTAAACGCCTTGACGGTAATGAGATCTTCGCTCCATGCAGGGAGCAGTGCAAATGCGTCGTAGCCATTCTCCTCAAGCGGCATCACTCGACGTTGCGGTATCATCGATTGTTGTTGATACGTATCACGCATCGACTCTATCAACTCGGGCATCGTCAGGCAGTCGACAATTTGCTGCGCATCTAGATTGATCATTGCTTGTTCCTTTTTTAAGGTTAGGTGCTGCCTGTGGAGAATCAGAACAACACCTAACCGTATCTAGTGGTTGATTAGTTTAGAAGCCAAGTGTTGAACTCTTCGTTTAGCTCATCGGCATAATCTGACCACCATTCATCATCAATCAAAAAGGCGGTTTGAAAGTTATTTGGCGCTGTCGGCAGACTTGCTAAAATTTTTGGGCTGATCTGCGCGGATGACGATTTACGCGTTGGGCCATAAGCAACATACTTTGCCTGCTCTGCCAGTGGTTGGGTACCTGACGAAAATTTAATGAAATCAAGTGCCTGCTCAAGATTTGGACTGCCTTTTGGAATCGCCCAACCATTCATATAACCCAACTGGTGATCCCAAATGATTTTGAACGGTTGTCCTTCTTCCTCAGTCGCACTGTGGATACGACCGTTGAACGCCGAAGCCATGGTCACTTCTTTGTCCGCTAGCATTTGCGGAGGTTGCGCCCCCGTTGTCCACCACACCACTTGAGGTTTGATGCTATCTAGTTTGGCAAACGCGCGAGCTCGGCCTTCCGCGGTTTCTAACGTCTTGTAGACATCTTCGGGTTTAACACCATCAGCGATCAGAGCCCATTCTAGGTTGCCCTGTGGCATTTTTTGTAGCGCACGACGACCAGGGTAGTTCTCAAGATCAAACAGATCCGTCAGCTTTGAAGGTGCAGACTTACCTTTGAACGCATCTTCATTGATTGCCAGCACTGTAGACACAACAATGGTGTTAACAGCACACTCATGAATGGCACCTGGAATAAAGTCTTCTGAGGCTGGCGTACCATCCTCGCCTGCCGGTAGTATGCTCGGATCGACCGTCTCTAACAGACCTTCAGCACAGCCGCGTACGATGTCTGGTTTATCGAGAGAAACCAAGTCCCAACGAACATTATTGGCTTCAACCTGAGCCTTAATTTCAGCTAGGCCACCACTAAAGTCTTCAGACACTAGCTCGACACCTGTTTTTGCCGTGTAAGGTTTATGGTATGCCTCAACTTGACTCTTAGTAAACGCTCCTCCCCATGAGACGACCGTTAGTTTATCGCCAGCATTGGCAGTATTGATTGTTCCTAACAGCATTCCAGAAACCAAAAGTGCTAGTGGTGTCATTGTCTTTCTTGACATGATTTTTTGCTCCTTATTGTTGTCACATCGGGGTCATGCCCCGAAATCTGTGGACGCCTCAATACTGCTGTTAGGCATCAAAACCGAAACTCTTTGATTAACTTTTTATTAACATAATACGCATGTATATTTTATACAATATTTAATTTTAAAAATTTTTAGCAAAAGCGACTCAGCGCAAATGGTGAAATATCGAGCGATGTTTGACTCGCGTTATTTAACTCGCAGATCAGTTCAGCAGTGATGGCGGCCTGAGTTAACCCTAAATGCTGATGCCCAAATGCCAGCAATATTTTTCCCCTCACGAGGCTATCGATAACAGGCAATGAATCCGGTAGTGAAGGACGATTCCCCACCCATTTTTCACCACAATCATCCAGCTCACCTTCTGATTTGAGTAACCCCTTGGCAAGGTCCTTTAACATACTTGCACGCTTCATATTTGGTGGTGCATCTAGGCTGGCATACTCAACGGTACCCGCTAAACGCAAGCCCTCATCCATGGGAGTCATGATGAATTTTCTGTCCGCAGAACTGACGGGGAATGGCAAAAAATTTTTCAGTTTTGGCACCATAAGATGATAGCCTCGCTCAGCTTGGAGAGGCACTTTGATACCCGTTATTTTCTTAACTAATGGGGTTGATTCCGCGCCCGTTGCAATCACGACCTTATCGAAAGAGTGGCTTTCACTTTCAGTTAACACCACCCCTAACTCACCATCAAAAAACGCATCCTCAACTTGTTCTTTCACCCAATACCCACCAGATCGAGAAAACACACAACCCAGCTCAAGGCACATTTTATAAGGGTTTAAGCTATGTCCTGTATCGGGAAAGAAAACCCCATAATTGACGGATTCGGACAAATTAGGCACTTTGGTCTGAATCATTTTTTTATCCCATATGTCACACTTCACCCCTTGTTTTTCGAGCAATTTAACGGTTGAAGTGTAGCTGTTAAACAGGGCTTCACTTTCAAACGTGAGCAACGAACCATTCATCACAACCAAATGCTTTAGACCTACCTGCTCTAGTAGCTTAAACCAGCTTTCCATAGCCACTTGATTGAGACTAGTCAGGGCTCGCGTTGCGTGTTCAGTCGGCTGTTTTCTCGCTTTTAGTAGGAATCGAATCATCCAAGGAGAGGTTTTATGAATATCCTGAAAGCGGATCGAGACCGGACTCGTTGAGGAGAGCAACATCTTGGGAATTTGAGGCAAAAGCGTGGGTGTCGCCAACGGGAAAACTTGCTCAGTGGCAAAGTGTCCAGCGTTACCTTTTGAACATCCTTCGCCAATCCCTCGCTTATCAAAAATGGTAACAGCTGCCCCCTCAAGTTGCAGTTTGAGTGCAATACACAAACCAATAATCCCACCGCCCACTACGGCGATTTTTTCTCCTTGCGATGATTTATTGCTCACCATTTATTTTGCTCCTTATCACGTTTCAAAAACAAAATTGTATAAAATATACTTAACATCACGATAACATCCAATCCCACCACTTCAACTAATTTCTTATTCAAGGAGCGAGAAATGAGACAGGGAACCTTCTTTTGTATCGATGCCCATACCTGTGGCAACCCAGTACGCTTAGTGGCTGGGGGAGTTCCGCCACTTGAGGGCAAAACGATGAGTGAGAAACGTCAGTTTTTCCTCAAGAACTATGACTGGATCCGTCAGGCGCTGATGTTTGAGCCACGGGGGCACGCTATGATGTCGGGTTCTGTCGTTCTTCCTCCTTGTAGCGAGAATGCCGACGCTTCAATCCTATTCATTGAAACCAGTGGCTGCCTGCCAATGTGTGGCCACGGCACGATTGGAACCGTAACCTCAGCGCTTGAGCACCGTTTAATTACACCTCGAGTTGAAGGACGCCTGATCTTAGATGTGCCTGCGGGTCAAATCGAAGTTCACTATCAACGTGATGGTGAGAAAGTCACTTCAGTGAAGATCTTTAATGTTCCAGCTTACTTAGCCCACCAAGACGTCACCGTGGAAGTAGAAGGAATGGGCGAGATCACTGTCGATGTTTGTTACGGCGGAAACTACTACGTGATCGTCGATCCGCAGGAAAACTATCGTGGACTTGAGCACTACACCTCTGACGAAATCTTGATGCTAAGTCCTAAAGTGCGTAAGGCAGTTTCACAAGCAGTGGAATGTATCCACCCAGACGATCCAACGGTCTGCGGTGTGTCCCATGTTCTCTGGACTGGCACCCCGACTCACCCCGAATCAACGGCTAAAAATGCGGTTTTCTATGGCGAAAACGCCCTTGATCGCTCTCCTTGCGGAACTGGTACCAGCGCACGTATGGCTCAGTGGCACGCGCGAGGTAAATTGAAGCAGGGCGAGGATTTCATACATGAAAGTATCATCGGTAGCCTGTTTACCGGCCGCATTGAAGGTGTCACTGAAGTCAACGGTCGAGTTGCGATTCTACCAAGTATTGAAGGCTGGGCTCAGGTAACGGGTCACAACACGATTTGGGTGGATGACCAAGACCCATATGCCTACGGATTTGAACTCAAATAAACGATGGAATGTTTCATCGACAAAAATAGGATTACGTTATGAGTATACTTGCCACTTTTTCTGCACTTAACCCAGCGACAGAGCAGCCTCTCGCCGGTGTTTTTCCACAACACACCCATCTGGATGTTGATTGTGCAGCGAAAGCAGCCCAAGAGATCGCTAAAAGCTATCGCCAAACCACTCCAGCCCAGCGCAGTCAGTTGCTGCAAACGATCGCAGACTGCTTAGAAGCGCAGCGTGACACGATTGTCGAACGTGCGAATCTTGAGTCAGCCCTTCCGCTCGCAAGGCTTAACGGAGAGCTAAGCCGAACAACCGCACAACTACGTTTGTTCGCTGACGTAGTGGAAGGTGGTCTATGGCAAGAGGCGATCTTCGATAGTGCGAACCCAAATCGTGAGCCTGTGCCAAAAGCGGATATTCGTCGCCAAAACATCGCTATAGGCCCTGTTGCTGTATTTGGCGCATCAAACTTTCCACTGGCATTTTCAACCGCCGGGGGTGATACCGCCTCTGCGCTTGCCGCTGGTTGCCCAGTGATTGTTAAAGGCCACCCTGCCCATCCAGGCACCAGTGAAATCGTGGCAAGTTGTATTGCTAAGGCTCTGGACTCCCTTTCGATGCCACAAGCTATTTTTACCCTGCTGCAAGGCACCACTCATGAACTGGGTCAGTCGGTCGTGGTTCATCCCGCGATTAAAGCTGTCGGTTTTACCGGATCAATCCATGGTGGTCGTGCCCTATTCGACCTCGCTCAAAGCCGTCCTGAGCCTATCCCCTTTTATGGCGAACTTGGCGCATCGAATCCTGTATTTATCCTTTCAAACCGTATGGCAATGCACAGCCAGTCACTCGCGGAAGAGTACTTGCTCTCAATGAATATGGGCTGCGGTCAGTTCTGTACCAAACCAGCCGTGGTGTTTGTGACAAAAGGCGAAGCGACTGAACAGTTCATGCAGCTAGTACGCCAAGGTATTGCCAATCAGCAAGGCCAAACTATGCTCACTGGTGGCATCAAGCAGAACTATCTTGATCAAAGCGAAAAACGTGCTTTGCAAAAAGGCCTAACCCATACTCAATCTTCCCCAGAACAGGGCGTTCCCGCGATCCTGTTTGAGACCACCAGCCTCGACTGGCGTAATAACCCACAATGGCAAGAAGAGATCTTTGGCCCACAGTCTATCGTCGTGGTGTGTGATGACGAACAAGACATGCTGGCGTTAAGTCAATCTCTGGACGGTAGCCTGACGGCCACGATTCACGCAGAAAAGGAAGACTATCAGAGTGCCGGACGCCTAATCTGCGAACTTGAAGAGATTGCAGGTCGTATCGTATTTAATGGCTGGCCAACTGGTGTTGAAGTCAGTTATGCCATGGTGCATGGCGGCCCTTACCCAGCCTCTACTATGCCAGCAAGTACCTCTGTCGGTGCGGAAGCTATCAAACGCTGGTTGAGACCAGTGGCTTACCAGTCTGTCCCTGAAGCGTTGCTGCCAGAGGCATTGAAAACCGCCAACCCACTCAATGTTCGTCGCAGTACTGATGGCCAGTCTGCCTAAAAAGCCACCGACAAAACCAACCTCATTACAGGTTGGTTTTCGTCTATTTTGTCCTAACCCGACCCGCCAAATACATTAAATTTTAAGAACTGATTAGCAACAGATGTCTTTAAAATGCCACTAGTTTCTTAATCCGCTGTGATACTATTCCACTCTACAAGCAAATCTGCCAATAAGACCGATAATTGGCGTGTTTGATTTTAGTTCAGTCACTATCGTTAAAATCTAAAACTTGATTAAGGTGTACAAGTGGAAAATAGAGTTGTGAAAGCGTCCAAACTATTAGGGTTGGGTATCGTGCTTTACCCGATAACATACTCGTTGCTTAATTTTGTTCTGCCAATCCTTATTGGAGTAACAGGCGGTGAAGATCTCTTGCTAATCAATTTATTAGAAGTCATCACCTGGTTCATGTTACCGATTTTTTCTGTCTTCTACTTGCTGGCTTTTCATCAGTTGTCCGAAATGCTCAGAGGTTGGCAAAAACTGCTCGGCTACACTACAATTTTGTTGGCCGTTGTGGCTGAAATCGTTTTACCATTTATTGATCGTGGCTTAGTGAGTAGCTCAATCTCGTTTTTTGCTCATGTGGGCGAGCTGATTGTGCTGAGTGGTTGCTTATTCTTAATTAGCAACCAGATTAAGCAGCATATTGAACGTAATCAAAGCCTATCAAGCCGCACTCATCATAGTGATGATAGCGACTCTGGATTAGTTTGTTGAACTTTTAAGGGGGTTATGACTCAAATTTTCGCGCTCAGTATTGTTAGATATTTTGAAGGTTAAAATGAAAAAGAGCTTATTGTTGATTGGCTTGTTGAGTACAAGTTTAGGTGTTTCCGCAGCAACATTGGAGGAGTGTACTAAGCTGCTTCCGAATGGGTATGAGTACACTGTCGATATCACATTTAACGTGGATAAAACCAAGTCAGAACCCGTTGTTACTGGAAGCTTTGGCGTCACCGGTGGGACAGATACACCTGAGAACTTTGATATCAGTGCTTTTGTTGAATGCGCTGGTCCACTCCTTAAAAACGTCAATTCCGAAACAGAAAAATAAAGCCCGTTTTTACTCTATCAAAGAAGGGTTCAGAGTCCTTGACCTTGAACCCTTTTAACTTTTATTTCAATGCAGCTAGCATAACCTCTGCCGTGCTCACTTCAAACTGCTTAGGCTGTTCAACATTAAGTGCAGTGACGATACCGTTGTCAATCAACATAGAATAACGCTTCGAACGCACACCACCGAATCCCGCAGTATCCATTTCTAGACCAAGCGCTTTAGTAAAGCTCGCATCACCATCACCTAACATCATGATCTCTGAAGCATTTTGCGCCTCGCCCCACGCATTCATTACAAATGCATCGTTTACCGAAACACAAGCGATAACATCGACTCCCGCCGCCTTTATCTCATCCGACAAAACAACATAACCAGGTAGATGAGATTCTGAGCAAGTTGGCGTAAATGCTCCTGGTACCGCAAACAAAACAACACGTTTATTGGCAAACAGTTCATCAGTGTTGTGCGTAACCATACCTTGTTCATTTAGCTCACTTAGCGTTGCTGATGGCAGTGCCTGACCTTTTTCAATCATTTCGACTTTCCTTGTTGGATTAGTTTGTAACAGTGTATCGGCTTATGCTAAAACAGACCACCTACTAGAATTAGGGGCTTTAAGAAGGTTTGAAGGAGAAATAGTTTGGTTTACGGATACGGTGCAAAAGAGACAAAGGCCTTCTGTTGCAACTGCAAGGAAGTCACTGTCCATCGGTATCATAATTTTTCAAAGGCTGAACCCGATACCGAGGTTAGGGGCTTTATCTCTGGTTTCTTTGCTGCTATCGCCCAGTCACTGATGGAAGGCGAAGCTACGGGCGACTACAAATGTAAGGTGTGCGGTACCTATCTTAGTACGCCCGATTACCTTGATTAGCGACTAGATTGACCGTCTAAGCCGCCGATTGATGACGAACGAGTTTTGCCTTGGCGGTCTAGCAACCTATTGAGCTCACCTTTCATGGTGGTTTCCATTGCAGTCACTTGAAAAGGCACACCTGACGCTTTGACGACTGCAATCGCCTTATCAATTAAGAGTATATCCCCCAATGACTTGCTTATTCTGTTAACAAAGCTCACAGCAGGATCCGCCAACTGTTGACCCATCCCCCAAAAAAGCGCCGTTATGCGCGTCGAAAGTCGCTTTGCCTCACGCAAATGGTATATTGAATAAAATATTGAAAGTGAAAGATTGGAGACTCGGATGTCGCAAAAACCTGTTTTTAAAACGCGAACCCAGTTAGTGGAAGAAGCTATCCGCACTAAAATCCTTAAAGGCGAATTGAAAACTGGTCAGCCATTGCGCCAAGATGCGCTGGCTAAAGAATTTAATGTCAGTCGAATTCCTGTACGCGAAGCACTAATGCAGCTAGAAGCTCAGGGGTTAGTCAGCTTTGAAGCGCACAAAGGGGCAACCGTTACAGAGCTATCACCAGATAAAATTGATGAACTTTTTGAGCTTCGTGCGGTAGTCGAGTGCCATATTTTAGAACGCGCTATTCAAAACATGACCGATGAAGATCTCGCTCGCGCGAATGAGATTCGCGAACGCTTTGATGAGATGGTTACCCGTGGCGATCAGGTTGAAGAATGGAGCAACTACAACTATGAGTTGCACAAGGCACTCTATGCGCCGGCAAATATGCCAGAAACCATGGATGTCATTTACAACCTCAACACTAAGTGCGACCGCTATATTCGCATGCAGCTATTGTTTACAGAGGGGACAGCCAAAGCTGATAACGAACACAAAGCGTTGGTTGAGATGTGCCAAAACCGAGATATTGATGGCGCTAAATACATGCTGAAAAAGCACATTCTTGAAGCAGGAGCGGCTATCCGAGATCTGCTTTTAGAACGTAATAGCTCTCAATAAGGTAAACAAACGCAATGCATCTAGGGCCAGAGTTTCTGCTTGCCGCTATTCGGCAAAAAATAAAAGATGAAGGTTTATGCTATAGCGCGTTGTCGGACAAAACCGGCATCCCGCTATCGACCATAAAGCGACACCTGCATAACCCGTCTCTCGGCCTTGATAAAATATTGCTCTATACCACCCATCTCAATACGGACCTGCAAGAACTGTCTGCAATAGCGATTCAGATTCAACGTGACAATGAGCAGTTTTTATCTGACGAACAGAACGCGCTCTTTGTCGAATATCCCTATCTGCTAGATTTTATCTACCTGATCACCTCATGCAATAAGACACCGCAGGAGATAGCCGAGGACTATCAGTTGTCCGATTCGAGTGTGCGGTTCTATCTCAGCATTGCTGAAGTTCTCGGTTATATCGAAAACCTTGGTGAGAAGATTTTTTATCGATCAGGTCGCCGCTTTATCATGGAAGAAGGAACGGCTCTCGACACTCTGTTTAAACGACGTTTTGAACGGGTGTCTATGGCACATAAGACCCTATCTCAGGTGTGTCAGGCTCGTGTTCGTTTAACCGTGGAACAGCGTTTACAGCTTGAACAGGACGTCGATCAAAAGATAGGTGAAATGCACGCCGCAAACTGCGCCACAGGCACGGGTGAGTTAACCAACGTACTGATGCGAAATACTCCAGGGGAGCAGATTTTCTTTTCTGATGGCTTACCCGAAATCAGTGGAGAGCTGCTGAAGGAGGTTTCAGCCCGTTTCCGCCGCTAGCCAGCATCACAGCCTACAATTTGATGCTGTGATCTATCACCAATTCCCACCAAACTTAGTGGTTAGATTTTGTACAGTCTCAAATTTTAAGACCATCAGTCTCTGAATCTGCCACCTTGTTACAAGCATGTTAATTAATGTTTGTTGGATAATTTTATACAATATACATTCCTCATATCCCTTTGGTAATGCGGGGTTGTCCCCATGCCGTTTGCGGGCTAACTCTCTGACACCAACTGGTCACTCCGATAAGGACATAATGAGGACGCTATGAAAGCAAAAAAACTAATCGCACTGAGTACCATCGCTGCGGCATTATTTGCCGGTCACTCTATAGCCAAGCCCTACCCTGCAGGCACTCAACTGGCAGACAAGCAAGAGATCGTTTTGAACAACGGAGCTGAAGTCACCTCCATTGACCCAGCCAAGCAAGCTGCTGAGCCAGCATTCAACCTAGGTCGCGATCTGTTTGAAGGTCTAACAATCCAAGATAAACAGGGCAAAACGATTCCAGGAATTGCAATGAGCTGGCAGGTCAATGAAAACAACACGGTTTACACCTTCAACCTACGTCAGTCTCAGTGGTCGAATGGCGATCCACTCACCGCGCACGATTTTGTTTACAGCTGGAAGCGTCTTATCGATCCAGAAACTGCCTCTCCATACGCTTGGTTTGCCGCCATCCCTGGTATCAAAAACTCGAACAAAATTATGAAGGGTGAAGCCTCTTCTGACACTCTTGGCGTACGTGCTGTAGATGATTACACCTTCGAAGTCACGCTCGAAAAACCTGTACCGTTCTTCATCAAGCTGCTCAGCCATCCTGTACTTGCACCTGTGCACCAAGCCACAGTCGAGAAATATGGCAGCGCTTGGACACAACCACAAAACATCGTCACCAACGGAGCCTTCACTGTGTCTAACTGGAAGGTAAACGAGAAAATGGTGATGGTGAAAAACGATAAGTACTGGGACGCAGACAATGTCGTTTTAAAACAGATCACCTGGCTACCGATTGGCGATGCCAACGTCGCACTAAATCGCTATCTGGCAGGGGAAATCGATCAAGCTCTATCAATTCCCGCGGCACAAAAGAACAAGCTGCTTAAACAGTTCCCTGAGCAAGTGGCAGACACCAGCGCATCATTGGGTTCCACCTTCTACTACCTAAATACTGAGAGTGGGCCAACCAAAGATCTTCGTGTCCGTCAGGCGCTATCTTACGCTATTGATCGCAACATCATCACTAAAGCGATAGTAAAAAACGGTGGCATTCCGATGTTTACTCTGGTTCCACCGCAGACCGATGGTTTCAAAACCCACACTCCAGAATACGCAACGTGGAATCAATCGCAACGTGATGCAAAAGCGAAGGCCTTGCTTAAAGAAGCAGGTTACGACAGCAGCAATCCTCTCAAACTGACCTTTACCATCCCTACCTTCTCCAATGACGTAAAGATGGCAACCGCGATGGTTGGGATGTGGAAAAGCAAACTCGGCGCTCAAGTCGAAATCAAGCAACTCGAGCCAAAAGTCTTCTATGCACTGAAAGATCCTGGCAATGTCAGTCGCGGTGGCTGGACGGCAGACTACAACGAAGCGTCAACTTGGTTAGATATCTTTGTCTCTAGCGGTGAATATAATGATTCAAAATACAATAACCCTGAGTATGACCGTTTAATGGCGGAATCTAAGAGCCTCAGCGATCCTTCTCAAGAGTACATTGCTGCTGAGAAATTGCTTATCGAGGATATGGCCATTATCCCAATGTACCGCAATGGTAATGACCAATACCTCATCAAAGAGTATGTCGGCGGCTACGAACGTACTAACCCTGAATCTTCATACTATCGCAAGAATGTTTACGTAAGAGCCCACTAATCGGGACGGTTTGCCCGCACCTAGCGATGTCCTCGTAGGTGGCGGGCTTTTTTCTAACGAAAGGATGTGTCATGTTGTTGTATATTCTTCGTCGCTTGCTTATCGCAGTGCCAACCCTGTTGTTCATCGCACTGGTCTCGTTTTGGTTGATGCATATTGCGCCCGGTGGCCCATTCGATATGGAACGACCAATGCCAGAAATCGTTCGCGCCAATATCGAGGCTAAGTTCCACCTCAATGAACCATTTATCATTCAGTTTTTCATTTATATCGGCAATTTTATTCAGGGTGATTTAGGCCCTAGTTTCGTTTACCAAGACTTCACGGTCACCGAACTTGTGGCTCAATCATGGCCGGTTTCGGCCGTACTCGGCATGATCTCTTTTTCCATTTCCGTTCCACTCGGTATGCTGCTCGGCACCATTGCCGCGCTAAACAGAAACGGCAAGCTCGACTATCTTTTGATGTCACTTTCAATGACGGGGGTGGTCATTCCTGCTTTTGTCCTCGCGCCTATATTGGTGACGCTATTTTCCGTTCATCTTGGCTGGCTCCCGGCTGGTGGATGGGAAGGGGGGCAACTCTCATTCCTTGTATTGCCCGTGTTGAGCTTAGCGATTGGCTCCGTTGCCAGTATTGCGAGGGTAATGCGTGGCGCAATGATTGAAACACTAAATCAACCCTATATCCGCACCGCTAAAGCCAAAGGATTATCAACCCGTTATATCCTGATTCATCACGCGATGCGCCCTTCTCTGATCCCGATCATCGCTATGCTTGGTCCTAGCTTTGTCGCGGTAGTGACTGGATCAGTGATTATCGACATCTTCTTCAGTACTGGGGGAATGGGTCAGCATTTCGTCTCTGGTGCACTCAACCGAGACTATGGATTAGTGATGGGGATTACACTGATTGTCGCATCGCTCACCATCTTCTTTAACTTGGTGGTCGATGTTCTATACACCATTATCGACCCCCGCATTCGTGTCTAGGAGGTAACGAATGTTAACCAAACGCATTGATGCCAAGGAGCTGGCAGACCAAATGAGCTCTCACGTTGAAGCCGTCGAAGGCCGTAGCCTTTGGCAAGATGCTTGGACACGATTTCGAAAGAACCGCGCGGCGATGACCTCCATCTATGTGCTCTTTTTTATCGTCTTGTGCATCGCCTTTGGCCCCAAGTTGGCCGCTTTTGGTCACGATGAAATTGACTGGAATGTGGTGGCCGATCCCTACGAACTCGGTAAGCCATCGATCGAATCTGGTCACTACTTTGGCACAGATGATCTTGGTCAGGATATTTTCGCTCGCACGATGCAAGGCGGCAGACTCTCAATCATGGTTGGATTTATGGGTGCATTAGTCGCCGTTGTGATTGGTACGGCGTGGGGCGCGATATCTGGCTACCTTGGCGGCATGGTCGATAGCACCATGATGCGCATTATCGAGGTGCTCGATTCGGTGCCATTTATGTTCCTGGTTATTCTGTTTGTTACTCTGTTTGGCAACAATATCTATCTGATTTTTATTGTCATCGGTATGGTTTCTTGGCTCGGTATCGCCCGAGTCGTCAGAGGCGTCACCTTCAGCATCAAAAAACGCGAGTTTATCGAAGCGGCACACTCCATCGGCGTATCGAGATTGACGATAGTCCGTCGCCATATCCTACCAAACGTACTCGGCATTGTGATGGTCTATTCATCCTTGATGGTACCGGGCTTTATCATGTTTGAGTCGTTCCTGAGCTTCTTGGGGCTCGGCGTTCAGCCACCTGATACCAGTTGGGGCATTCTGATTGCCGAAGGGGCTAAGACCATTGATGTCGCACTGTGGCAATTGGTATTTCCCTCAATATTCCTCGTCGCAACTCTGTTCTGCTTTAACTTTATTGGTGACGGGCTTCGTGATGCCCTCGACCCCAAAGATCGCTAAGGAGCGGTAATGACTATTCTATCGATCAAAAATATGAATGTTCGCTTCAGCACGCCTGATGGCTTGGTGCAAGCGGTCAGTGATCTCTCCTATTCCGTCAATAGAGGGGAAACCCTTGGCATCGTTGGTGAATCGGGGTCAGGCAAGAGCCAGTCCGTCTTTGCTTTGATGGGGCTCACTGCCGACAACGGTGTGGTCAGCGGAGAAGCCAACTTCCATGGCGAAAACTTACTGACCATGTCGAAAAAGCAGCTTAATCATATTCGCGCTGAAAAGATTGGTATGATCTTTCAAGACCCAATGACGTCGCTCAATCCGTTCATGAAAGTTGGTAAACAGCTTGCTGAAGTGCTGATGATTCATAAAGGAATGTCGCGCAAAGACGCAGACCAAGAAGCCATTGCCATGCTAGATGCAGTGCGTATTCCTTCTGCCGCGACTCGTATGTCTCAGTTTCCCCATGAGATGTCCGGAGGCATGCGCCAGCGAGTGATGATTGCCATGGCACTGCTGTGTAAACCCGAACTACTGATTGCTGACGAACCGACAACCGCGCTAGACGTCACGGTTCAAGCGCAAATTCTCACTATACTGCGTGAACTACAGGTCGAATTTAATACGGCTATTTTGCTTATTACTCATGATATGGGGGTCGTCGCCGAGATGTGCGACCGCGTATTGGTCATGTACGGGGGAAGAAAAATGGAACAGGCAGATACGGGCTCTCTATTCCATTCACCTAGCCACCCATACACTCAAGGCTTGCTCAAAGCGATTCCATCCATCACTGAGGATATGGCTCGCTTGCCGACCATTCCTGGCAATCCACCCAGCGCACTGCTCAATGCAAAAGGATGTCCATTTAAAGAGCGGTGTGCAGATTACCGACCAGAATGCAGTGCCTCTGTGCCAGCATTTCGTTCACTGACCCGCAGTCAAGGTCTGGCATGCCATGTTCACGCACCCAGCAGCATCACATCGATCGCGCGTTCAGCTTAGGAGGAATGATGAACAAACCTGACATACTGCTCTCAGCGCGAGAGCTGAAAGTACACTTCGCGATCAACAAACACATCTTGCCAAGTAAGCGTAAAGTGGTAAAAGCCGTCGATGGCATCGATCTCGATGTTTACCGCGGAGAAACCTTAGGTATCGTTGGCGAATCAGGGTGTGGAAAGTCGACACTGGCACGTGCTCTGTTACGATTGATCGAGCCGACAAGCGGCGAGCTTTATTGGAAAGGCGAAAACATGCGCCATTTTGGCAAACACCAGCTCTCTAAACGACGCCGTGAATTCCAGATGGTATTTCAAGATCCCTCCGCCTGTCTCAATCCTCGCCTGACAATATCCGAGTGTATTGCCGAACCGCTATTGACTCACGAACCACAATTGAGTCGCAAAGAGGTTGAAAGTCGTGTGATTGCAATGATGGACAAAGTGGGTCTGCTTGCCAGCCAGCGTAACCGCTATCCACATGAGTTTTCGGGCGGACAATGTCAACGCGTCGGCATCGCACGTGCTCTGATCCTAAAACCTGATCTGGTGGTGTGTGATGAACCCGTCAGTGCACTTGACGTCTCAATTCAAGCTCAGGTAATCAACCTGCTTGATGATCTTAAACAAGAGATGGGGCTCACTCTCGTCATGATTGCCCATGACCTCAGCGTAGTACGCCACATCAGCGACCGCGTTATGGTGATGTATCTCGGCAAGCCGATGGAAGTCGGACGTTATGACAAAGTCTTCGACGATGCCCAGCACCCTTACACTAAAGCGCTCTTATCCGCTGTACCAATCGCTAACCCTACACTGGCGCGTCATCGTGATATCCAATTGTTGCCAGGCGATCTACCGTCACCTATCAATCCACCGAGTGGCTGCGTTTTCCGTACCCGTTGTCCAAGTGCAACCGACCTTTGTGGGCAACAAATGCCAACACGAAGCGGTCAGCCTGAACACCATATTTTCTGTACCCATACTCTGTTAGGAAGTTGAATTATGACTTTACACACTGTTCCTCAGCGACTCTCCGCCCTTCGTCAAGGCATGGTCGAGCATCATTACGATGCCTATATTGTGACCAATAATGATCCACATGCCAGTGAATACTCCGCTGACTATTGGTTGGCAAGGCAGTGGATCTCCGGTTTTACTGGTTCAGCTGGTGATGTGGTCGTTACCCGAGATGGCGGTGGTCTTTGGACTGATGGACGTTACTACATACAAGGTACCGAGCAACTGCAAGGCTCTGGACTGGAACTGTTTAAAGCACGTCTGCCAGAAACACCAACCATTCCCCAATGGTTAGCGCAAACCCTGCCACAGAATGCCATTGTTGGCGTAGATGGCCGCAGTATCAGTAAACAATTCTATGACGAATTGAAGAAAGCGTTCGCCGACAAATCAATCCAGTTGGTGCTCGAAAACGATCTACTCTCACCCATCTGGGAAGATAGACCCACTCGACCAAAGGCATGTCTGTTTAATCATCCGGTCAGTGTCGCAGGGTTAACCGCAAGCGAGAAAATAGCTCAGCTTCGCCAATATCTGACCAAGGAAAACGCCGACGCATTGCTCATTTCTACCCTTGATGATGTCATGTGGACACTTAACATTCGTGGCGCAGATACCGTATATTGCCCTATTTCAGAAGGGTATCTGTTGATTGATAAGCAGAACTGCCGTCTGTTTATCGATAACGACAAACTGACGCCAGAGGTAGTGAGTACACTAAACGAACATCAGGTTCATATTCATGAGTATCAACATCTTAGTACCGCATTAAATCTACTCTCAAACCGGACTCAGTTGATCTATACAGCCAAAAACACCGACAGTTTACTGATTAGCCAGCTCAAGCCAGAGCTTGATCTGATCAATCGCGCCTGTCCTGTCACCGACATGAAATCACAGAAAAACACCACTGAACTGGCGAATATGGAAGAGACATTGCGCCGAGACGGAGTTGCAGTCGTCAAGTTTATGAAGTGGCTTGATGAGCAAGTACCTAGCGGCTTAGTGACGGAACTCAACGCGGAGCAGGCACTAATGGGCTACCGCAAACAAATTGATGGCTATTTAGGTGAGAGTTTCAGAACCATCGCTGGATTTGCAGAGCATGGGGCGAAAATGCACTATGCCGCCGATGAGACAAGTTGCTATAACGTTGATGAACGTCACTTCTTATTGGTGGATTCTGGTGGTCAGTACCTAGGTGGAACCACAGATATTACGCGTACCTTTCACTTCGGTACGCCAAACGAACGTGAGAAATTTGATTACACCTTGGTGCTAAAAGCGGTGATTCGACTAAGCCAAACTCGCTTTATGCGAGGTTCAACAGGTTCCAACCTCGATATTATGGCTCGCGGTGTGCTGTGGCAGCATAGTATCGACTATAAATGTGGCACTGGGCATGGTGTCGGCATGTGCCTTAATGTCCATGAAGGTCCACAAAACTTCTCACAAAATCCTGCGGAAGTCGCACTTAAACCCGGCATGGTGATCACCAATGAACCAGGAATCTATCGTGAAGGAATCCATGGTGTGAGGATTGAAAACATCATGAAGGTGGTTGAAGTAGAAAGTAACGAGTTCGGCACTTTCTACGGTTTTGAAACCATTACGCTTGCGCCAATTGCAACTAACGCCATTAACAAGTCCATGTTGGATGCCAGCGAAATCGAATGGCTAAACCACTACCACCAGCAGTGTTGGCGGCAGTTGTCGGTTGATCTCTCCGATGATGAACAGGCATGGCTAAAACGAGCGACTCAACCGATATTTTCACGATAACCATAATATTCACTTAATATACGAAACATAGATGAATTGCATGCACAATGAATAATTCGTCAAGGCGACTCCATTGAAACATAACAGAACTCAATAACCACAAAGGCCCGATAAGGGCCTTTGTTATAAGCATTCATTATGTCACTGATTTATTAGGTATTGATGAAGGCGATCTTTCATCTCAGCTCGGTTGTGCTTCATGAGATGCATCTCTTCATCACTAATGGGCGAGTCACGCATCTCCAGCTTTCGAATATCTTTGTCGAGAGCATTGTATTCTCTCATCAATTCTGCGAACTCCAGACTCTCTTTTGCTAATGCTTGTATTGTTTGCTTATGTTGTGGAAATTCCTTAAGTAGTGAGTGATCTTCACCGAGCATAGATAACACCTCCTTTTTCGAGAATAAAACAACTGGTTATTTTTTAACCATAGCAGTTAATGGAATTGATTTATGCGATCTCCCGCACTGAGTAGCAGGAAAAATGGTCTGGCTCAATGCCGCCCCCTACTAACCTCATTGCTTTTGATAAAAGTGAGCAAAGTTAGGAATATACTGCTCCCATATTGGCGGTTTTCCTATATGGGCTTCAACTGCCGAGATAAATGCTTTGACCAATGCCGTTTGTTTACGGTGAGGATAGAGGGCATACAAAGCGAGATCTCCATTGCACAGCGTATACTGTGTGAGGAGAGGGCGTAGCTTCATCTCGACAATCGACCGATTGAGGTTGGAAGACGATATGGTCGCATACCCTAATCCATCCTGTACCGCCGCTATGAGAGTTGCCACGTCATTTACCTTACAGTTTCCCTTCATCTTGTAGTTGAGAAATGTTTCCCCACCCGGCTGTTCACTGAGTCTCATCGTATCAACGATCAATGAACGATTACTGTAAACAACAGAGGGTAGCTTAACCAATTCATCCGGAGTTTTCGGCTCCCCATAACGTTCAATAAACGTATCTGATGCTAAGATAACCGCTCTGATATCAGCAATTTTCCTCGCAATCAGGCTCGAGTCATCCAATCTTCCTAAACGAAATGCGACATCAAAGTGGTCAGAAATAATGTCGGAACGCTTATCATCAAGCAGCAGCTCAATCTCAACATCAGGATAATTTTTAAGAAACTGGGTAATCACAGGTTGAAGATGGTTCTGTCCAATATGGAGAGGAGCCGTTACGCGAATGCGTCCCTTTGGTTGTGCATGGTAAGAATCCGCTATCGACTGTACGTGATGCAACGTGCCAACCAAATTCCGTGCTTGCTCTAAGATCTCTTCACCCGCAGGAGTCAGTGAGAAAGAGCGTGTCGAACGATTGAGCAACTGCACACCCAGTTCTGTCTCTAGTTTCTTGATTTGTTTGGATAGTGATGAGTTATCCATATCATTCAACGCCGCAGCCTTAGCAAACGAGCCCTGCTGCACGACATCAATAAACAGAGAGAGTTGATTAACCAGTGCCATCTCAGCGCCTTACTTTTGCGAACGTTGCCATTGCACTAACCACTTGTCCAAATGGTTAGCGAACTGCTGGCGATCAGCCTGACTAAGCGGCGCAGGGCCTCCCGTCTGAATACCACTGCTACGCATGGTTTCCATGAAGTCGCGAATATTAAGGCGTGACTTTATGTTCTCTTTGGTAAACATTTCACCGCGAGAACTCAATGCATGACCACCTTTGGTAATAATCTCGTCTGCGAGAGGAATATCGCTGGTGATCACTAAGTCACCGACTTGGCAGCGCTTAACAATTTCGTTGTCTGCGACATCAAAACCAGGTTGTACTTGCAACATAGTCACTTTCGGCGACGCTGGGGTGCGGATAAATTGGTTAGCAACTAAAGTCACCTCGACACCAGTCCTCTGAGAGGCTCGAAATAAAACATCACGAACCACGACCGGACACGCATCTGCATCTACCCAAATCTTCATCAAACTCGATTCCTTAATCTTCTCTAAATTAACGCAATCATTAGACCGCAATTTGTTGAAGCATAATAGCGTTATTTAAAGCGTACAGCAGTTCCAGTATCGAAACTAACCTTACTCCCTGCAAATCTTTTTGACTAGAAAGCCCGACAGGCAAACAACCCCATTGCGTTTCGCGCGAGTTGACCCACAAACACGCCAATACGCTCAATGTAAAAAGCCCCTGAGAGAGAGCTACTCAGGGGCTGGTAATAGGTTCACTCGCATTCACCTAAGTGGTAAAAGACGCATCGTTAACTGACAAACAACCACACGCCAACTCCCATCATCAATGTTCCGGCAATTCTGTTCATTAAACGGACATTTTGAGAGTGACCCAGTAAGCGTTTCAATCCTTTTCCACCCGTGGCATATAGCGTCATGCAGATAAATTCAAACACTAAGATAATCGAGACGAGTACCACAAGTTGTGGCATGAGATCGGCTTTTTGATCGATAAATGGTGGTAGAAGAGAGATCATAAAAGCCCAACCTTTGGGATTCGCAATAGCAGTGACAAATCCTTGAATCACCAAGTCCCAATCACTTTGTGGTACCGCAGCCTGCTGTTCCAGATTGATCGCGAGTTTGCCTCTTGAACGCCACATCTGGATGCCAAGATAAAGTAGATACCCACCACCAATAAATTTCAGTGCAACGAACAACCAAGGATAGTTGAGCATAACCGCAGCAATACCGACCACCGCCGCTATCGCCACTAATCCAACGCCCACCAGTTCACCCGCCATCATCCACAAGGCTCGTCGGTAACCGATACTCATGCCTAATGTTAGAGCAAGCGTCATGCACATCCCCGGAGTAATGGAGACAAAGAAAAAAGTCGGAATAAACATTCCCAGCAAAGCAGTATTCATAGAACCTAGATCGTGAGTAGTAGTAATGCGATCTAACATAATGCAATGCACAGCCAAACACCATACACCGACATAAGCAATAGAGGCACAGAATGTCCCTAATCAATACGAGAAGCGACGTATCGAAAATTGCGACTTTAACTGAATAACTTTTGACTATATATGCACTTTTCGACCAACCCTATGACTATATACACTTGGATTCTCACGTAATGAGAAAGGCTTCTATTTTAACAGCTAGGATTTTCAGTGTTAATTTTGCGATTTTATAGATAATAACTTTGCGAAATTTAGTTAACACGCCGTTAAATGCCACAAAAAAGCAGTGACAGCGGTCACATCTACACATCCCCTCCACTATTTTGCTTTCTTATTTTTTCATTCGCCTGCTAACCTCCTGCTCGCCTTGAAATGAACTCAGGGTGCATAACTATAAGGAGTGTTCTCTATGAATACCAAGAAGCCAATGTCGTTAACCAGCCGTGTTATTCTCGGTATGGTAGCGGGTATCTTGACAGGATTTGCAATTCGCAGCCTATTTGCCGACAACGGATTTGTCGATGCATATATTGTTAATGGATTATTTGAAGTCGGTGGACAGATCTTTGTCGCCAGCTTAAAAATGCTTGTTGTACCACTGGTGTTTGTTTCACTGGTTTGCGGTACTAGCTCATTAAAAGACCTTTCTACTTTGGGTCGTATGGGAGGCAAAACCCTTGCTTTCTATATCGCAACCACGGCAGTGGCTATCACTCTAGCCCTAACCATGGGTAACCTATTCCAACCGGGTGCTGGCGCTGATCTTACAGCGGCAAGCTCGTTCAAGTCTTCTGAAGCTCCATCGCTTGGTCAGGTGATCATTGATATGTTCCCAACCAACCCTATTAGCGCGATGGCAGGGGGCAAAACCCTTCAGGTCATCGTATTTGCCGTACTTTTCGGTGTAGCGATTAGCGCAGCAGGCAAACCAGGTGAACGTATTGCATCGTTTTTCTCGGATCTGAATGACGTAATCATGAAACTGGTCGCGATCCTGATGAACCTTGCACCATACGGCGTGTTCTTCTTGATGGCGAAACTGTTCACAGGTCTTGGTCTGAGTGCAATTGTTAACTTGGCAGAGTACTTCCTCGTACTGGCTGGCACGCTACTTTTGCATGGTTTGGTCACCTACAGCTTGATGCTAAAAGGCTTTACTGGTCTAAGCCCAATCACCTTCCTTAAGAAGATGGAAGACGCAATTATGTTCGCTTTCTCGACGGCGTCTTCAAATGCAACGATTCCAGTGACAATGGAAACGGCTAAGAACCGCATGGGTGTAGAGAACCGTGTGTCATCGTTTACCGTACCATTAGGTGCAACGGTGAACATGGACGGTACTGCAATCATGCAAGGTGTTGCGACTGCATTTATCGCACAGGCGTTCAACATTGACCTGACGATGGGTGATTACCTGATGGTTATCCTCACAGCAACCCTAGCCTCTATCGGCACGGCAGGTGTTCCAGGCGTTGGTCTAGTTATGCTAGCAATGGTACTAAACCAAGTAGGTCTACCGCTGGAAGGTATCGCACTGATCATGGGTGTTGACCGTCTACTCGATATGATTCGTACTGCTGTTAACATCACTGGTGACAGTGCCGTGACTATTATTGTTGCTAAGTCTGAAGGTGCACTGGACGAATCTCGCTTCAACGACCCAATGGCTGGAGCCGAAGAAGAAGAAGTTCATCTCAAACGTTCAGAAGCTTAATTTGATCATAGCAGTTGGCTTAAAAGCCAATTTCAGCAAGGTCGCCAAATAGCTCTAACGATAAAAAACGCCTCGATAGCCATATCGAGGCGTTTTTTGATTTATACATCCTGATTATTTGGTTGGCATCGGCAGGATTTCAAACATGCCATCAAAATCATCTAACGAATCCGTTAAGTGCTTAACCAGCTCCGCATTACCATTGATTTTCACTTTGCCAGACTTCAACAATTGATCGAGAGATGCTTTCCCCAACACCATTTCTGTCATGTCAGTCTTATTGATCACTAACTCTACATCCGTGTTTGGCATCGTCTCAACGGCGATGTTCGCCATATTTGAGTTCGATACTTCGCCAAAATAACGCTCGTTGATGTCTGGGTGGTGGATACCAAAGCTAAAGTCCAACCCTGCCTGCTCTGCTTTTTCTGCATTCAGTCGCACCGCTAAAAAGTCTAGGAACATACCGGTTGGTGTATTGGCAATCACATCTGCTGAGGCCAGTTTAATCGAAGGTTGTACTTTACCGGTTTTTAACTCTACAGCACCTTGCAGATACGAGTTGCGCCATGCCATTGTCTCTGATTGATAGCCTTGTTGTTCAAAGCTATCTGCAAGCGAAAAACGGTAATTAATGTTATCCGGCTGACACTGCACCAAGTCATTAAACAATTGTGACGCTTGCTGGTATTCACCTTTGCTGTAGTGTGTCTGACCTGCTTTGTACAACGTGTCAGCGCCTGCGGCGGCTACATAAACACAAGACTTGTCCTTAGTTTGCAACGGATTGGTGTTCACTGGGTTCATGTCGTGATAGCCAAGATACAAATTCACCACAGCACGAGCGTTGTGACTGTATGAACCGTGGTAACCATTGGTGTGCCAAGTTTGTAACTGGGACTCTGGAATGATCTTTTCTATTTCACGCCCTACGTCATGAATCGTCACACCATGGTTTGCCAAACGCATCGCCTGATTATGGATAAAGCCATAATTGTCACGCTGAAGCGTCATGTAGTCCGAGATCTCATTGTTCTCCGTATTCGCTTCATTCCACACTGGCGCTGAGTGTGCCGCATGAATATTATCGACCAGTCCGCTATCAACATAACGCAGTTTTAGCTCAGTAAGATATTTAGTCCATACTAAGGCATCACGAACTTTAGCCCCTCGGAATGTGTAGATATTGTGCATACCATCATAAGTGAGTTCTGCTGTGTTTAGGGAGCGATATTTGGGAACGTAAAGCACAATTTCAGCAGGTGCTTCCGCACCGGGCATATTGATCGCGTGAAGTTCAAGGCCATCAATAGTAATGACTTTCTCACGTTCTGAGATTTCTTGGGTTGGTGCAACCAAAGTCACTTCTCCGCGCGAAGTACCCAAGCCAAGAGCATTATCAACAATACCCTGAGGGTTGTTATCTAAAGTGGTACCGTATTGGTAGTTAGCACGGCGACTCATCGCGGTACCAGCGATAACATTTTCATCAGCCAGCTCCTTAATAAAGTCGTTTGGTGCATAGATCGGCGCACCTTCAATGAAATCACCAGACTCAATGATGCCTCGAGAGCCGCCGAAATGGTCAGCGTGCATATGCGAATAGATCATACCGGTAATCTTGTGTTCACCATTGACCTTTGGCAGATGCATTTTGGCAAATTCCCATGAGGCAGCGGCGGCTTGCTTGGATAACAAAGGATCATGAATAACATAGCCATTATCAGTGCGGTAGATAGTCATGTTGGACAGATCCGCGCCTCGGACTTGGTAGACACCATCCGTCACTTGATACAGACCACCAGCCGCATAGTTGAGCATCCCCTGACGCCAAATAGACGGGTTTACCGTTGCTGGCAGTTGTTCAAGATTCATCTCCGCCATGTAATCAAAGCGCTTTTTTAACTTGCCAGCCTGATGACTACCAAATTCCGCAATAAGACCTTTCTTGGTGCGCTCAAATGCTGATACATCTTGCCAAGGCAGTTGTTTAGCAAGTTCTTGGTTTGCACTCTTAGTATGCTCAGTCGCAGGGTTGCCTTGGTACGTTTCTAAACTGGCATAGTCAGCCAGAGCAGAGTGTGAAACGATAAGTGCCAATGA
Source organism: Vibrio sp. M260112 (assembly GCF_036533775.1). Taxonomy (NCBI): domain Bacteria; kingdom Pseudomonadati; phylum Pseudomonadota; class Gammaproteobacteria; order Vibrionales; family Vibrionaceae; genus Vibrio; species Vibrio sp. M260112. The sequence continues at coordinate 53,688 of NZ_JATABH010000015.1, forward strand.
AATCGCTGAGGGTAAAAAACGTCGAGTCATAGGGAGCCTCATAGTGTCTCGTTATTGGGTACAAAATGTACTTTATTCAATTGACACATCTAAATACATGCATGTAACTTTATTTGAAACATCGCAATTTGTTATGTATTGAAGGAACCAGAATGAGCAATGACAACATTGACCTCAATTTGCTGAAAATATTCATTACCGTTTATCAACAGCGTTCGATTACTCTTGCCGCTGAGGTATTGGGATTAACCCAGCCAGGTGTTAGTGGTGTCTTGAAACGTTTGCAGAAACAACTCGGCGTTCAACTGTTTGTTCGAGCTGGTCGCGGAATTGCGCCTACCCATCAGGCACAAGAGTTAGCACGCCAAATTGAACCTGCGCTGAGTCAGATTCATAACGCGATACAAGGTATTGAAGCATTTTCTACCGAGCATTCACGTCGTTTTGTGGTCTACACAACAGAGCCCATCATGCTTACCTTACTGCCGAAAATCGATGCGGATAAGGAACTGGGGAACGTTGAAATCGAACTGCATCCAACCTTGTCGAGTGAAGAGAAACTGATCAACAACCTCAATCGACAACAAGCCGATCTCGCGATTGATTTTGCCAACTACTCTGCCCCTTCATTCTTTTCTGAGTTCTTGTTTGACGATCAAATCTGCATCATTGCCCGCCGGGGACATCCAAGGATTAATAAGTCAGTCGATCTCCGACAATTTTACGAAGAGAAGCACGTTACACTAAAGATGAGAAGGGAACAGGCTTACCTCGCCGACTATTTCACCGAAGAGTCAATTGGTGAGAGACGAGTTGCTGCGGAATGCGACTCGCTAGTGTCGCAGATGACCATGATTTCCAACAGTGACTGCCTCGCCGCTGTGGTTAAAAGCCTTGCCAACCAGTTTGCAGATAGACTCGATTTACAAGTTATGGACGCACCTTTCACCAGTATCCCTGTCAAATATCGCTTAATGGCCCACAATCGAATGAAATTCAATCCAGCCAACCAATGGCTACGTAATAAACTCAAGTCCTACTTCATTAGCGGGTAAAGATTTCTTACACAAGGAATATCCTGACAATAATAATGGAACCGACCCATAAAAATAGAGGCTTAACTAATTTATGCTTCACTAACTTAGTAATTGTCTTTATTTAAATTAAATGAAGGTTTTTTCACAACACTCGTTCAAATATCACCACATTTAACTGTATACATTCATCATCCCAAGAAGGGATTAGCAATGAAACGACTGAAATTTAACAAATATTTAACTTAGATACTGAGCCAACATAATTAATAATTAGGTTATCAATATTAGCTTGCCATGTATCAATACTGCCTAAGTGGTTATCTAATAACGACTTAATAGCCTTCTGTTTAATTTCCTTATCACTGAGCACTATCATTTGTTTTATTAATAGAGATAGAAAACACTATTGTAGGAAAAAGCAGATTTAATTAGCACAATGATTACATAGAGGTGTTTTTGTGATGCCGAGAAATAAAACACTCCATGCTATAGCTATCCTTGCAAGCTTAGCTTTTATTAACACTGCGCAAGCGGATATTAACGAACCGCAAGGCAGAGCAGTCCAGATGCTTAGTAGCCTTCAAGATAGCAGTCAGGTAAGGTATTTTAATGCAGATTATTGGTTTACCGAGGAGACTAATATCCCATCAATGAAGACAGCTAATGATGATATTTTAAATCAAAATCGTCGTTATCTTGTCGATTTCAGCATGATTGAAGACGAGGAGCAAAAACAACAAGCGAAATCAATGTTGAGGCAACAAATTGGCTTAACTTTTGACAGTGACTTTCTCATAGTCAGTAGATACAAAGGGAAGTTAATGTTCTCTCCTGTCGATAATGAAGATGATCCTAACGTGAGTAATTTGGAACTGAGTACTGAGACCGATACGTCTTCATTCGCTCGGTCGGAAAACACTGCGGCTCTTCCACACGTAGCATTTTATTTAAACGTCAATCGACGGATAACATTCGATGAATGTCGATTTCAAAAATCCCGACTTTTTGGTTCACCCAACACTAAAAAGTACCTTTGCAGTTATCCTAATATATCTTTAATTTATCGAGTTAGTCTCGCACGTTCATTGCAATATGGTACAACAGGTTCAGCAACTCCCGACGCAAAAATCGTTCGTATTAGCTTAGATGACGAATCGTCCGGCGCTGGAATTAACCTGAACAATAAACTCGATACTCATAGGACATATAATCGGACGTCAGCTACGTCAAATGCTTACGACACAGAATGGGTAACTGACGCTATCGCTGAAGATTATCGATTCACATTTAATGCTTCGAATAGCAAAGCGCAGGTATTAAAAACATTCCCCAGATCCAACATCAACTCACAATATGAAGTAAGAGAAGTATCTGGTTTCGAACTGGGGATATCCGGCAACTTAGAAAACGCTAAGAGAAAACTAGAAGCTAAAGCGAGTTATAATCAGAGCCGTTGGCTAACCTTTAACACGTCCGATTATCGTGTTGAACGTAACACCAATGGGCCAAGAAACATAACTTTCAAGTGGAACCGAGAGCAATTTCGGACCGCAGCCTCTTTGATGAACAAACGAACCGATACAGTGTTTGTATGGAATAGATATCCTGTTGATCTCAAACGTATAAGCCCGATTTCGTACTCAGGTTTTGTCCCAAAAATGGATGTTATCTATAAAGCCAATGCAAACGAGACAGGAACCACACGCTTTACAATTGAGTCTTCGGTCAACATGCGTCCATTCTATCACGGGCGTTATTACCACTATTACTTCTTTGGCAATCACTTTTCCTACCATAGTTTTGAAGACACTCCACGCCGAAGAGTTGGTGTTAACACCAGCTTCACCGTCGACTGGACACACCCTGTATTTACGGGAGGTCGACCTGTCAATCTACAACTTGCGAGTTTTAATAACCGATGTATTCAAACGAGTAGCAACGGTACGCTAAGCACGCGCAATTGTCTTTCTAATAGTGCTCAACAATCATTTATCTATGATCAGTTTGGTCGCTACGTGAGCACAACGAACAAGAAATGTCTCGACGGAGAGTCACTGGGTAGATTGCAGCCCTGTGCGATGAAATTAAGCCAGCGCTGGGAGTGGTTAGAAAACAGTGACAACCTGAACAATGTCTTTTTTGACCAAAAGCTTGGACACGATAAAACCACAGGTAATCTCGGTTTATATAACTATGACGACTCACAAGTCAGTGTAAGGACGATGACTTCTTTTACCAACCTCTTTAACTAATATTTCGCCATATAAGTTACACTACAGACAAAAAGATCCCCCCGACTCTAATGTCAGGGGGGATCTTTTCCTCTATAAGCAATGACTCTACTTGTTATCGCCACCCAAAAAACAAACATTTAGGTCACAAATGTTTAATGAATACAATCGGATCCAACTTATCTCACATAACCACAGCTAAATCCTCTCTAGAATAGTTTTACGATAACAACAATCGGCTTTCCAAGGAGTGAAAGTATGAAATTGCAGTGGTCCCTTTTTGTCACCCTCTTTTTGCTACCTTTTTCAACATTTGCTGCTTCCTCGAACACACAAGTTTTACCATTAACCCAATCCACCATTGGTTATGCATCGCTCATCATCTTCGCTATCGCCTATACCTTGGTGATGCTAGAGGAGTACCTGCAGCTAAGGAAATCAAAACCTGTATTACTTGCCGCAGGCTTAATCTGGGCAATGATTGGTTACGTCTATTCCCAATACGATCAGGTTGAAGTTGCAAAGGCTGCGTTGGAACATAACCTGCTTGAGTATGCGGAGTTATTGCTGTTTTTGTTAGTCGCGATGACCTACATCAGCGCAATGGAAGAGAGGCGGCTGTTCGATGCACTTCAGGCTTGGATGGTCGGCAAAGGATTTAACTTTAAATCACTCTTTTGGCTAACCGGTATTCTCGCCTTCTTTATTTCACCGATCGCCGATAACCTGACCACCGCACTGCTAATGTGCGCAGTCGTGATGAAAGTTGCAGGCGATAATACCAAATTCATTAATCTAGCCTGTATCAACATCGTTATCGCGGCCAATGCCGGAGGTGCCTTCAGTCCATTTGGTGATATCACCACTCTAATGGTTTGGCAGGCAGGGCACGTCTCGTTTGGAGAGTTCATGCCCTTGTTTGTACCCTCCGTCATCAACTACCTTGTGCCAGCGTTGATTATGTCGTTCTTCATTCCTAAGACTCGCCCAGATGTCGTCCACCAACATGTCGAGCTAAAACGAGGAGCTAAGCGCATCGTCTTTTTGTTTGTTCTTACCATAGCAACAGCGGTTGCTTTTCATGCTGTCCTGCACTTTCCACCCGTGGTCGGTATGATGATGGGGCTCGCCTATCTGCAATTTTTCGGATTCTTCTTGCGCAAAACCCTTAAAGCTTCTCTACATAAAAAAGCAGCGCGAGCAATAGAAAATCGAGATGATCATGCGTTAAAACGTTTAGGCTCAGTGGTGCCTTTTGACGTGTTCCGACGCGTCTCTCATGCAGAATGGGACACGTTGTTATTTTTCTATGGCGTCGTGATGTGCGTTGGCGGCCTGAACCTTCTAGGCTATTTAGGTACGATCTCTGAAGTCATGTATACCCAATGGGATCCGGTGCTAGCGAACGTGATGGTCGGAATACTTTCTGCCATTGTGGATAATATCCCAGTGATGTTTGCGGTATTGACCATGGAGCCAGTCATGAGTATGGGCAACTGGTTATTGGTCACTCTTACTGCTGGTGTGGGAGGAAGCTTATTGTCGATAGGCTCAGCAGCAGGTGTAGCATTGATGGGAGCGGCGCATGGAAAATACACCTTCTTTGGTCACTTGAAATGGCTGCCAGTCATCGCGATGGGCTACGTGGCTAGTATTGCTGCACATTTATTGCTAAATGGTTCTCTCTTTAGTTAATCACTTCAGCGGGCAAAGGAGAGAAATCTCTCTTTTGCCACGTACTGGCCAACTGGTATTTCGCACACACGTTGCACGTCAGTAACTCGTTATTGCCGTGAATTCGCATTACGATGTCTTCACGCTTCTCCTTCGAGCTATTGCGCATCTGGATGGTCAGGTAGTTATCTTTCACTTCAAACGTTTTTGTCACATCCAGATGGTTCTCCTTGATAAAAGTCACTTGAGCGTCCTTAAATTCCAGCAGATCACCGTTGTACTGGTTTTCGAAGACCCCTTCAAATGAATACGTTTGCTTGTTGAGAATGCGTTCTGTCTTCTCTTCTGAACACCCCATTAGGGCGACTGGTAATAAACCACACACCAACAACGCAGTGCTTTTTACCCGTGTTACCATTCCATCACTCCGATTGCTCTAACTGCAATAGCTGCGCTTTGCGTTCTACGCCTCCTGCGTACCCTGTTAGCTTACCACTTTTTCCAATCACCCTGTGACACGGTACAATCACAGAAACAGGATTTTTGCCATTCGCTAACCCTACGGCTCTAACGGCCTTGGGGTTACCTATCGCATTAGCAAGATCCTGATAGCTACAGGTTTCTCCATATGGAATAGTGGCTAGCGCCTTCCAAACTTGAGTCTGAAATACGGTGCCTTTGGCTACAACAGGAAGATCAAAATTGGTGCGAGAGCCAGAGAAATACTCAGTCAATTGGACAACCGCTTGGCAAAGAATGGGGTTGTCTTCCGTGTAGATCCCCAAACTGTCTGGCTGAGTCGTTTGAGTTTCAAACCAAGCACCAACTAGCCCCTCTTGGTTCGCTTGCAGCGTCATGACACCTAATGGTGATTGAAATGTGGTGTAGTAGTTTGTCATGCGTGACTCCAACAATGAAAGGTTGCGTAGCTTCCCCAAGGAGAAACTGTATTCGTAGTGAGGTTGGGGAAAGCCTTGAGTGCTTTTTTCACCACTAGGTCACTCTCCAAAAAACAGTTAGGTTCTGAAGCGCCTCGTAAACGCGCATAGTTCATCGTCCATGGTCCGATTCCCTTTATTTCAAGCCAGGACTCCGGTGGTGCATCAGGGTGACAGGTCATGTAGGCAGCAAATCTTGCCAGCGTATCCTTGCGGCTTTGAGGCATCCGCAAGAATGATAAATCTGCACCGTTCACTTCACTCGGAGTGGGGAAATGCGTGACGCCATCTGGCTGCAAAGTGGTTGCCAGCAAGTTCAATTGCCCAATGGCAGCTTTGATAGAGACCTGTTGACCAAGAATTGCCCTGACCCCCGCTTCCCAAGGACTCCAAACCCCAGGGATACGAATACCCGATTGCTTGATTAGCTTTGGCTCGATGTCATGTAAATGTTTCTCGATCAGTAACAAGTCACTGTCGAGATCGAACATTCGCCGAACCTGATTGACCAACGACCTCAGGCACGAAATATCATCGAGTTTAAACTGCAATCTTACAATGCCCGTTTTGGGGTTTGATACAGAAAACCAACCGGCTTGCCCTTCCAACTCGAAGCAACGTTGATAGTCGTCTGCCCCCACCAGTTCCAATCCGTTGATCGCTCTCAAACGATAGAAATCGAGCATGTGCTGCCAATCAAAGGGGCCTCGGTAAGCGAGATCGATATGATTCGTCTCTGCACAAGCCACCAAATCCTTCTTTATCTGGGACGGTGTCAATTTCAGCTGCTGCTTGAACGCATCATTAAAACGACGAAGACTATTGAATCCACTCGCCAAAGCAACCTCTGTCACGGAGAGACGGCTGGTATGCAGCAACTGCTTCGCGAACATCAATTGATAACACAGCGCGTATTGCTTGGGGGACATACCAATATAGTGGCTGAACAACTTACGTAGATAGCGGTCTGAGATCCCGAGTCGCTCAGAGAGTTCGACTAGAGAAGCGTGTTGCAAAGCGCCTTGTTCAATTAACTTAACCGCACGCTGAAATGTCGCCTCGACGCCTTTCCATGCCCAAGAACTTGGCGCACTATCTGGGCGGCAGCGTAAACAAGGTCGATAACCCGCTTGCAATGCGAGGGCCTTATCAAAAAAGTACTCGACGTTTTCTTCCTTGGGTAGATTTGCTGGGCAAATCGGTCGACAAAAGATTCCTGTGGTTTTCACTGCCACGTAAAAACACCCATCAAAACGGCTGTCTCTTGCCATTCTCGCGTTATGGCAATCTTTTTTTGTCAAAAATGTCATTCCCTGAGCCATCATTTTTCCGATACGCTTCAAACTGTTATTTAAATTCTAAATCGGATAACAATAAATACTAGCCATTTTCGGCACTCAATGAGATTGCGAAGCCATTTTCCTCATCTAAAGTTATAGATGCAACCTTAAAAAATAATAAGGAAGTTGGCTATGCATCTACACTCTTGCACTGTTGTGCTTAAAAGCGATCTCACTATGACATGCGATAATGTTGAACAAATCTTAGGCATTATTGACCAACACGGCCCCACCAATATCGACAAAATTTTAATTGATGCCTTCGATGGTCAGTCGATACATCGCTATCATGAATTAACGATTGAGGAGTCAATTGAGAGCTTAATGAGCCTTTAAGATCAGTAGTCGCAAGGTAGCGTTAGCAGCTATCTTGTCTAACATGGATACAATAAAGCCTCGCATTAGCGAGGCTTTGATTTAAAGCGAGTTATTCAGCGACGGAAAAATCTGCCATCTGCTGCAAGCTATATGCAGTGACTGGGTCAATCGTTTTCACCAACTCTTCCACTTGCTTAATCGCATCTACCGAACTGCTCGCTTTACGATAGCTGAGGTAGATAGGACGATACCAATCCTCAACTCCCTGAACTTTGAACAGCTGTCCACTCGCTAAGAAGGGCTCGACGAGGGAGATTGGTAAGTAAGCACTTCCACCTTTTTCAAGGATGAATTCCAAAGCAATTCTGGCTGTAGATGTACGTAAGTAAGGCGCTGCGATTCTAGCGTGACGCTCCGCGTGCTCAGAGGCAAACTTCGTCCCCCAGTCAACATAGACATACTTATCTTCAAATACCGTATCTAACGCATCTTGCTTAGTCGAGACCAGCACAAGCACGACATCGGCGACTTTTTTACAGTGAAGTTCATCTGCTTTAATTTGATCAAAGGCGAAAGCCATATCGAGGGTGCGTTCTTGCAATTGACGAGTTAATGCTTCGCGGCCCAAGATCTCAGCCATAAAGCCATAACCTTCAAATTCATCGGTCACTAGGCTGAGACAGTTCTGAAGATAGGCATCCCACACATTGGCAGTACCACCTAAAGTTAATTGCAGGGCTTTGCCACTTTCCAACGAAAGTTCCAGTTTAGCCTGTTGTAAGGTACTCACCATGACTTCGGCATAACCGATGAGTCGTTCACCAGAAGAGGTCAACTTGATGTTGTTTCGGTCTCGAATAAATAGCTGAGTGTCAAAGTAGCTTTCAAGTTGTTTAATGCGGGCACTAACAGCCGCTTGGGTGATGTACAGATTCTCTGCCGCTTTGCCAAAATGTCTGACTTGAGCCAGTTCTAAAAACGTTCTAAAGACTTTTACGTCCATTGGTTTTCCTCTACCGACAATCTTGCAATGTTAGCAAGTTCGATGAATTCTTATAATCTTCAGGTCACTAAAGTGTTATCTAAATTTAATAAAACTATTCAATAGTAATGATAAAAAGGTTTTGTTTTTCTTTTGTTAATTTTACGCCTAACTTTCGCTCTAGGTCACCCATTTAGGATCAATTAGAGGCTAACAAAATGTCTGACACCGAATTTCGTCATGGCAAAAAACGTTTTTACGACAATACTAAGTTCCCACGAGGATTCGCTAAGTCTGGCGATTTTACGCTTGCTGAGGAAGAAATTCTAACGCTTTATGGCGACACTATGCTTGGCTTAGAGTCTGGTGATTTAACGCCTGAAAACGCCGAAGAGAAACATTTTGTCAAAGTATTAGTCCATCCAGGCAAAGCGAAATCAAAACTTGAGCGTGTATGGCTTAAATATGTTCAGTTAGCTCGTGGCCGAAAGCGTTTCCATACTCTAAATGGTCGCAATAAACCTGATGCAGGCGCTGATGATTACTCAGAAGACGCAAGCTTAGTAGAAGAAGATTAAGCACCAAATTAAAAGCCCTGAGCGCAATACGTTCAGGGCTTTGTCTATTTAGCGAGCATCGCCACTTTCTTAAGAAAGCTGTCACGCAGATGTTCTTGGTCATAGTCGAGGTGGTAGGTGTTGTGAAAACCAACTTTTAACTCGACGCCATTCCCCCGCATATAGACGTTATAGCCATCATAGTCGGAGAATGCCTCCACCCCTTCATATATTTTACCGTGCTCAGTTGGCGTTCCATTCGCCATAACGGTTTCATATGCCATAAGAATTTTGCTCGGATCAAGTTCGTTTTTCATCCCCAACCTCCTTTATTTCACACTGAAAGTATGAGCAGAAATGGCCTATTTAGCCAATCCGAACCTTGAGCCGTATCAAAATCTATACGTTTTTGTCTTCTCTAACCAATTCCGCCAAGGTCGCTAATCGTTGCTGGCTATTTTTGACATATGGGTTATCAGTATCCCAAGCATATCCAGCCAAGATTGAGCTAATCATCTCTTTAATACGCGGGTTTGGGCGCTGATAGAAGATCACATCTTGTAGGGTGCCGTTATACCAACCTTCTACGTAGGTTCTGAAGGTGTTAACGCCAACCATCAAAGGCTCCGCATACTCTTTTTGCCAATCCACGGCCTGTCCACTGAGCTGACGAACAATACAATCTGCCGCAAAGTGTGCCGATTTCATGGCAATAGTCACGCCAGAAGAGAACACTGGGTCAAGAAATTCGCCCGCGTTACCAAGCAAAGCGTAGTGCGATGTCGCAAGATGTTTAACGTTGGCTGAATAACCACCGAGTTCACCAGCAGGGTTAGGATACTCAGAATTCGCCAACAAGCGAGCCAAACCCGGCTCTTCACTAGCCAGTTGTTCAATTGCCTCTATCTTGTCTTGTGGGTACTTGTCGAAGAACTCAGGCTCACCAACAATACCAAATGAGCACACGCCATTGGAAAAAGGAATTAGCCAGTACCAAACATCATGATTATCAGGATGGACAGAGATCAGAATCTTATTGCGGTCATACTCCATATCTTCAACGTCGATGTTGTCAACGATATGAGTGAAAATCGCTTTACGTGGTGGAAGACACGATGGCTCTTCAAGATCGAGCATTCTTGGTAGAACTCGTCCAAAGCCACTGGCATCGAGCACATAGTCGGCTTCTATCTGATAGGGATTACCTTGATGATCCGTGACCGTAAGCAGCGAGCGCTGGTCAATGAACTCGAGTGCCGTCAGTTCATGTTTGTAACGAATTTCGACACCTTGTTGTGCAGCACTGTCGGCAAGTACTTTGTCAAAGTTACCACGCTGAACTTGGTATGTGGTTCCCGGTCCACTGCTAAACTTTTCAGTAAAGTTGAATTGGGTATAGACACCATTGCGTCTAAATGCGGCGCCATCTTTATATTGGAAGCCGTATGCGTTTACGGCCTCTAGCATTCCAGCCTGCTCAACCACTTCCATACACGCTGGCAACAAACTTTCTCCAATCGAAAAGCGAGGGAACTCGGCCTTTTCAATCACAATGACTTTGATATTTTGCGCATTAAGCAGCGCAGAAACGGTAGAACCAGAGGGCCCGGCACCGACAACAACAACTTGAGTAAATTCTTTATTCATCATTATTTTTTATATTGCTCATGTTCAGATAAAGTGACTATTTTGACGTCAACTTTAATAAGGTGTGACCGAGTCCGATATCATCCGTTCTCTCAATCACCGCTAAGCCCGCCTCTTCGACAATCTCCAGAAAATCGTCGCTACGATAAAAGCGGCTATTGCCATTGGCTAAACAGGTGAAGTATAGCGAGGTCGCGTTTAGACTATACGATGCGGCATCATATTTCTGTGCATCCCAAAACAGCTCTAGAATATAGACGGCATCGCCAGGACGAAGTTGTTGCTTCACACGTTTCAAGATACTCAAGATCTCCATCGGAGAGAAACAGTCTAGGAACTGGCTCATCCACCAGATATCTGCTTGAGGGGGCAGAGTTTGCTGTTTGTCGAGCATATTGGCTGGGAAAGGCGTAACACGCTGTTCAAAACCGTGCTGCACTGCATTGGCCATAGCCATTTCCAATTGCTGAGGTAGGTCGACAATGGTGACCTGAACCTCACTGTCATATCCACAGCACTGCATCGCCCATTTACCCGTGTTACCACCGATATCAACGATCTGCTTTGGCTGTGATTTAAAGACTTCTTGAAGTAAAACAGGGAAAGAACGATCGGAGTAGAAGTGATCAAATTTAAACCAGCTTTGCTTCGCTCTTTCTGGCAATTGTGAGAGGCCTTGATAAATCGTCTCCCATTCACCCAACTCTTTCAGTCCTGCGGGCTTACCTTCCACTATCGATTCAGTTAAGTGCATCATCGCCGCATAACAAACGTCTGCGGTGAAATCCATGTTGGCGTTGGTCATGCCATCGTGGAGAATAAAAAAGCCTAGATTGGCTAATGAATAGTTAGGTTTTTGCCATAAAACAATGTTTGCACTTATGGCCATATCGAGTAGCACTTTTACGCCATACTCTGAAACGTCGGTTTTTTGTGCAATCGCGGCAGCATCTAAGCCTTCACTGCCTGCATCGTCAAGTACAGTTAAAATACCTAAGTCACGCAAAGTACGCGCCGTGTGAAATACAATCGGTGCAAATGAAAGCTTTTGAGCTTCTGTCTTCGCCTCTAGTGCGTTGAATGGATCTTTAATTTTGTTTACCACGAAAAACCTAACTATTAGTTGCTAATTAATTACTGACCAGAAGCCGTTAACGCTAACTGACGTTTAATATCTACGTTTAGATTGTTTATCCAACGGTTGTAGTTACGATGAATTTTGCCACCCTTCTCTTTTAGGTTTTCTGAGTTGAGATAAATTATTGAGTAAAATTTGTCGCTAAATGGGATTTTTATCTCAGCGTAGTGGTCACGAACATGAATTTTTGCGTTCAATTCTGTTGGACTCACTTCTTCGACAATCCAACCGCGATTCGTCGCAGCTTGCATTATCGCCATCTTAACTTGTTTGCTTTGAAGATTATATCCAACTGGAGTATCCTCAACATTCATTACAGGCTGAACTCACCCACAACCAACAAGTAATAACGCTAACAAAAGTGAGCCGAGTAACTTAAATGATGACATATTATTATTTCCTTAATTAAGTGTAAGTCTGCAATAGTATTTCGCTGTAAAAACAACAATTCAAATTTTTATGTCAAATTCAGAAATCAATATCTCATTTAACATCGATGCATGGCTCGCGCATTCTAACGGACTTTCCACGTCTCAAAATTGGGAAAGCTGGGCAAATAACTTGGAATGGCCGCAAGACGGTACCCTGATTTGCTCAGCCATACCGCCGATGATGCGCCGTAGAATGAGTCATTTAAGCAAACTAGCGGTTCAAACGAGCATTGAACTGTTAAATGAACACGAGATTGATTATCTGGTTTTTGCCAGCCGCCACGGAGAACTGCACCGCAGTATTGCTTTAGTGGGTGATATCTTACGTGGCGAAGAAGCCTCTCCAATGGCTTTTTCCCAATCTGTGCACAATACCGCAGCCGGACTTGTCACCATCGCAACCAAAAAAACCATTCCTCTAACCTCAATTGCAGCCGCTGAAAATACGTTTCAAAGTGCCTTGCTTGAGGCTTGGCTTTATCTCAATGATCATCCAGATCATAAAGTACTGGTTGTCGATTTTGATGAACCAGTTCCAGAAGCCTATCAACAATATGAACATCAGCAGTATCAAGGTTATGGACTGGGCTTGGTGTTGTCGGTTGGAAAGCAGTACCAAATCTCCAAACAGAGTAACGATAGCGGCCAGCCCCATTCTCTACCTCAAGGGTTAGAGTTTATTCGTCAGTTCGTTTCTGAGCGAAATGAATGGGCTATTTGTGCCAACAATCAAATCTGGAATTGGCAACGAAAATGATTAAGTTAGGTCAATATTGGCGTGTGTTCGCAACTGGATTCTGTTTTTCAGTTTTTGGCTTAGGTGGATTAGCGCTCAGCTTTATTGTTATTCCTACTATTCGCATATTGTACCGTGATAAAAGGGCCAGAGAATATAAAGTTCAGAATACGATACAGCGATCATTTAACTTTTTCTGCAAGCTGATGAAGTTGACCGGCGCCATTGATTATAAAATCCTAGGCGCTGACATTTTGCACAATGATAAAAATTGCTTAATTGTTGCTAATCATCCAAGTCTCATTGATTACGTTTTGATCGCCTCTCAGCTAGAACGCTGCGATTGCCTCGTCAAATCAGCGATATGGGCCAACCCGTTTATGAAGCATATTGTCAAAGCGGCGGGTTATATTCCAAATGAAACGCCAGACGATTTATTGGCAATATGCGAACAACGCTTTAAACAAGGAAATGTTTTATTAGTTTTTCCTGAAGGCACGCGAACAACACCTGGCGTTGAATCCAAACTTCAACGTGGTGCTGCGCAAATTGCCGTCCGCACAGGTCGAGATTTGCGCATCATTCACATCACCGTTTCTCCGAGCTTTCTCACAAAAGAGAAAAAGTGGTATCAAGTCCCCCCAACTAAACCTTTTTTCCTAGTAGAGGTTAAGGATAAAGTTGAGGTTAAGCCCTTTATAGAGCAAACTACGTCTCCGACACTTGCTGCCAGACGCTTGCAGCAGCATTTATCAGAGACACTCTTTCCAGAAAACCCAAGTCACAAGTAGGTCCACGTGGAAAAACTACATAACGAAATCAAACAACTTATAATTGATGCGCTTAATCTAGAAGACCTAACTGTCGAAGAGATTGAAACGGACGCTCCACTATTCGGCGATGGTCTAGGCTTAGACTCAATCGATGCCCTCGAACTCGGTCTAGCGATTAAGAAAAAGTACAACATTGTCATTGACGCAGATGATTCCAATACTCGTGAACATTTTGCATCTGTAAGCAATCTGGCAAACTATATCTCTTCGCAAATCAGTGAGTAATGAGTAGGTAATTTCATGACTGACGTAAATAAACAGCAAGTATTTGAGCAAGTTAAAGACGCACTTGAAGAACTTTTTGAAATCGATGCATCAGATATCGTTCCTGAAGCACATCTGTATCAAGATCTCGACCTTGATAGCATCGATGCTGTCGATCTCGTGGTTCATCTGCAAAACGTAACTGGCAAGAAAATCAAACCTGCGGAATTCAGTACCGTGCGTACAGTTGATGACGTGGTCAATGCGGTCACAGAGCTTCTGAAGGAAGCCTAATGCGTCAATTGCTGACGATTCTGTCTGCAGTTGTCCTGCTCGCCTACCCATTCGCTGTCTACTTCGGCATTGAAAAATATGGCTTTTCCTTGGTGGGGATACTGCTTATCGCCGCCTTGGGAATTCGACTGCTCAGTGTCCAACGCAGCCAATTGAAAGAACTCAAGTACGTTGCTCAAGTCAGTGCGGTAACCGGTATCTCGTTGGTAGCCATTGGCATGTTGTTTAAGCAGCATGGTTGGCTGACGTTTTATCCTGTGGTGGTCAACCTGTGCATGTTAGTGGTATTCGCCAGCAGTTTTAAGCAGCCACAAACCATCATCGAACGATTGGCACGGCTGCAAGAACCTGAGTTACCTCCGAGTGGCGTACAATACACACGTAAAGTGACTGCGGTTTGGTGCGGTTTCTTTACCTTAAATGGACTATTCGCACTTTACACCTGCTTTCACTCCATGGAACTTTGGACCTTATATAACGGTCTGATCAGTTACTTACTCGCGGGTTCCTTGTTTGCTGTTGAGTGGATTGTTCGCCAGTTTATCCGAAAGGACCGATAGACATCATGTACCTTGACCAAGCTGACTTTTGCTCGCTCACTGATCTGCTGTGTGCCCAGCGCCCAAGTCTTTATCCTGTCGCATTTGCAGAACAAAACACCTTTAGCTGGATGCAGTTCCAAGCCGATATTGAGCGCTTTCAAACTCTTTTGAACCAACACAGCTCTGAGAAAATCGCGTTGTGTTGCGCAAACAGCTATCTGTTTGCGGTTGGTTTTTTTGCCGTCTGCTACGCCAACAAACGTTTGGTGTTACCTGGCAATTATCAACCTGAAGCGGTACGTGAATTAAGCTCTCACTTCGATCTACTGCTCCACGATGACTTGGTTCCCGTTGTTGAGTCTGTTCCTTCGTTGTTACTCAGCCGTTCAACAGAACCGTTGTCGGAGCCAACGCCATATTTATCGTCACCTCTTGATGTCGACTCAGTGACCCTGACCTTATTTACCTCGGGTTCAAGTGGCAAAGCAAAGGCGATAGTTAAAACCCTGCGCCAGCTAGATAACGAGATCGCCATTCTCGAGTCACTATGGGGCAATCAGCTAACGGGTTCTCGAATTGAGAGCACTGTGTCTCACCAACATATTTATGGCCTGCTATTTCGCCTGTTATGGCCATTATGTTCAGGGCGTCCGTTCGCGGTGCACAACCTTGAGTTTCCTGAGCAGCTCGTTCACCACGCGAATCATGACACCGTGCTTATCAGCAGTCCTGCGTTATTAAAGCGCCTGAGTGAAGAACACGATAGCGCTCCGCTGCGCGCCATCTTCTCTTCTGGAGGACCGCTGACGCACAGTGCTGCCCTGCATAGCCAAGAACTATTCGGTTCACTTCCAATCGAAGTGTTTGGCAGCACAGAGACTGGGGGAATCGCTCACCGAAAACAAGCTGTGCCAACCACACCATGGAGACTGTTTCCAAGTGTCGAAGCGCAACTTAATAGTGAGCGTTGTCTGCGATTAAGAGCCCCCCACATTGACGGCGATAACTGGTACCAAACTGCCGACGAATGCCACTTCCATGATACAGTCTGTTTTGAGCTGAAAGGGCGTACCGATCGTATTGTCAAAGTAGAAGAAAAAAGGATTTCTCTGGTCGAAGTCGAGAAACGTCTTGAACAGCTCGACTGGGTAGAGGAAAGTGCGGTTATACCGCAAAGCGAAGGAAATCGCATCGCACTGTGCGCGGTTATCGTCTTAACTCCGGCTGGTGAACAGGAGATAGCACAACTCGGAAAAGGCAAATTCTGGATTGCTCTTCGTCAAGCGTTACGCAACTGGCTAGAGCCAATCGCGATTCCACGTAAGTACCGTGTTGTCGATGAAGTGCCGCTAAATAGTCAGGGCAAGCGCCAAGTCGCTGACATTGAAAAATTGTTCCAATCATAAACAATAAGTAGCACCATGGATAAAAGAAAACCAACGATCACAAATGTAGTCATTCAAGGTAACCAAGCCACCCTTAGCGCTAAGGTTGATGCGGATATCTTGGATTTTCGTGGTCACTTTAGCCATTTCCCGCTTTTACCGGGAGTCAGTCAGATTGACTGGGCACTCTTTTATGCGATTGAGTATCTCAATACTCCACTGACATTTAAAGGCATGGAAGTGATTAAGTTTCAAGAGCCTATCCTTCCAGATGCCCAGATTACCTTAGAGCTGATCTGGGACGATGAAAAACAAAAGCTGACCTTTAAATACAGCTCAATTCACAACGAGCAACTGGTTATCCACTCATCTGGAAAAATGAAATTAGGGGGCTAAGGTGGACAATTACCAGCCCTGTTTTGTTATCCCTTGCTATAACCATGGAAGCACTATTGCTGCTGTGGTGTCATCACTGAAACCTTTTGATTTACCTTTTATTATTGTTGATGACGGTAGCAATGCGAACACCAAACAGGCTCTTATCGACTTCGCTGAGCAAGACAATGTTACCTTAGTAACACTGGCGCAAAACCAAGGCAAAGGCGGTGCTGTGATGGCAGGGATCCGCCACGCGCATCAACTGAACTTCAGCCATGCGATTCAGATTGACGCTGATGGCCAGCATGACATTGACGCCTTACCTGCACTGATTTCATGCTCACAACACAATCCTGATTGTTTGGTTTCTGGCCAACCCATTTATGATGATAGCGTTCCAAAGGCTCGTCTATATGGTCGCTATGCCACCCATGTTTGGGTCTGGATCGAAACACTATCTCTGACCATCAAAGACAGCATGTGCGGCTTTCGTGCCTATCCCGTTAACAAGACCATCGCAGTGCTAGACAAATATGACATTGGCACACGGATGGACTTCGACATCGAAATCCTTGTGCGTATGTATTGGGAAGGCGTTGATATTGAGTTTGTTGAAACTCGCGTCATCTATCCTGAAGGGGGAATATCCCATTTTGATGCACTTTGGGATAACGTCAAAATCAGTTGGATGCATACTCGACTGTTTTTCGGTATGCTGCCGCGAGCCCCCCAGCTAATCGCCCGTAAGCGCAGAAAAAACAACAGTGATGATCAGCCACACTGGTCGAAACGACAAGAGCAAGGCACGATCTTCGGTATCAAGCTGTTGCTGGCGATCTACAGTTTGCTGGGTCGCAAAGTCTTTAATCTTATCCTGAAAGTGGTCATCGGCTATTATCACCTCGTTGGTAAGGATGCAAAGCAAGCATCAGAAATCTATCTCTCGCAACTCAAGTCGTACGCACAGCAGCACTCTTTCGAGTTACCAGAAAAACTCGACAGCTATCATCACCTGCTGTCGTTTGGTCATACCATTCTTGATAAATTGGCTGCTTGGAAGGGTGACTTCAGTGTCGAGAACCTAACCATTAGTGGTCAGGAAAACTTTCAACGTATGGTGGATAACAAACAAGGGGTTGTTATTCTCGGCTCTCATCTGGGTAATATCGAATTGTGTCGTGCGCTTGGGCGTCGACATTCTCATATCAAGATCAATGCCTTGGTGTTTACTGAGCATGCGGAACGCTTTAACAGCGTGATGAAAGCCGTTAATCCTAGCTCTGAGCTCAATCTGATTCAGGTCAGCTCTATGGGGCCCGATACGGCGATTCTCTTACAGCAAAAAATTGAGCAGGGTGAATGGATCGTGATCGTTGGTGATCGCACATCGACCAGCAAAGAGAGCCGTTCGGTGTGGGCCGATTTTCTCGGTAAACCAGCGCCTTTCCCGCAAGGGCCGTTTATGCTGGCGGCTATTTTGAAAGCCCCCGTTTATCTACTCTTTGGACTTCGCGATGACAGTAGCGATAAGCCACACTTTAACGTCTACTTTGAGCCGTTTAGAGAACAAATCGTGCTGCCACGCAAAGAGCGACAAGCAGCATTACAACAGGTTGTGCAAGACTATGCCCAACGTCTGCAACACTACACCCTGCAAGCGCCACTGCAGTGGTATAATTTTTTCAACTTTTGGACATTAAGTAATCAGCAAGATGACGATGCAAAACGATAACACCATTACGTTTGGCGCACAGGCGCTGAGCATAGAAGATGTAGTTACCATTGCCGAAGGTGCCAATGCTAGCCTCAATAATTCACCACAATTCACCACTAAAATAGACAAAGGTGTTCAGTTTCTTGAACGTTTGTTGAAAGAGGAAGGCGTCATTTATGGCGTAACCACAGGTTATGGTGACTCTTGCACGGTTGCGATTCCACCGAACCTAGTCGATGAACTTCCGCTTCACCTCACCCGCTTCCATGGCTGTGGTCTAGGAGAAGTGCTATCGCACCAACAGGCGCGAGCCGTGCTCGCCACTCGATTATGTTCATTAGCCCAAGGGGTTTCAGGAGTAACACACGATTTGCTCAACCAGATCGTTACTCTTATCAACCAAGACATTTCTCCTCGTATCCCACAAGAAGGCTCAGTAGGTGCAAGCGGTGATTTAACGCCACTCTCTTATCTTGCTGCCGCTCTGATTGGTGAAAGAGAGGTCATCTATAAAGGCGAAGTCCGCCCTACCGCTGAAGTCTACGCCGAGTTAGGCATTGACCCTATTCATCTTAAACCTAAAGAGGGCCTCGCCCTGATGAATGGCACATCGGTCATGACCGCTCTCGCTTGTCTGGCATACAAACGCGCAGAATATCTTGCTCAACTATGTACCAAGATCACCGCGATGGTTTCTGTCGGCATGCATGGCAATGACTTTCACTTTGATGAAGCACTATTTGCGGTGAAACCTCACCCTGGTCAACAGCAAGTTGCTGCATGGCTGCGTGCCGATCTCAACGCCGAACGTCCTCCACGCAACAGTGACCGTCTACAAGATCGTTATTCACTCCGTTGTGCACCGCATGTGATTGGTGTTGTTCAGGACTCACTGCCGTGGCTGCGTTCAATGATCGAAAATGAACTGAACAGCGCTAACGATAACCCAATCATTGACGGTGAAAACGAACGCGTGCTGCACGGCGGCCACTTCTATGGCGGTCATATTGCTATGGCGATGGATACCCTCAAGACGGGTATCGCTAACCTAGCGGATCTGCTCGATCGTCAAATGGCACAACTAATGGACTATAAGTTCAACAATGGCTTGCCCTTTAACCTAACGGGAGCAGAGGGTGAACGTAAACCGATCAACCACGGCTTCAAAGCAGTGCAGATAGGTATTTCAGCTTGGACAGCAGAAGCGTTGAAGCACACCATGCCAGCCAGCGTTTTCTCTCGCTCAACTGAATGTCACAACCAGGACAAGGTCAGTATGGGTACGATTGCAGCTCGTGACTGTTTGCGTGTACTCCAATTAACCGAACAAGTCGCTGCGGCGTCATTGCTTGCAAGTATTCAGGCCGTAGAGATTCGTCGTCGCCATAATGAACTTGATGAGCACCATATGAGTGACAACCTCAAGATGATTCGTGATGCGGTATTAAATGAATTTGAATTTGTCGTAGAAGATCGTCCACTTGAACACGACCTTCGCCACTTTATTTCTCGAATTCAGCAACGCCACTGGTCACTCTATCCGGAGGCTTAATGGAGCAAGCAATCCAATTTCCACTCGAATCTGAGGTGACACTGGTCACCTCGTTTCAAGACGCAGATCCTATGGGTGTGATTTACCACGGCAACTACTTTCGCTTTTTTGAAGAAGCCCGCCGCGTCATGATGGAGAAGATCGACTACGGTTATCTCGCGATGAATGAATCTGGCTACATGTGGCCAATCATAGATACGCGCGTTAAGTACGTGAAAGCGATTCCTTTCAATCACCAGATCCGCGTAACTGCCAAACTGACTGAGTGGGAGAATCGACTGCGTGTTGATTACCTAATCTCCGATGCTGAAACAGGTGCGAGGATGTGTAAAGCGCACACCACACAAGTAGCAGTCAGTATCAAAGAACAGGAAATGTGCTTTGCTTCACCGAAGATCTTTATCGATAAAATTGAGCATTGGCACCAACACGGGAGAGTCGCTCAATGAAAAAGTGGTTAATGCTCGCTTTATTAGCACTCTCTCCCTTTAGCTGGGCGCAAGTCACGGATCTTTCCTCGCTGCAAACAGAGTTAGCCAAGAGCGCGACCGTTCGCGGCGACTTTACTCAACTTCGTCATCTTGAAATGTTTGAGCAACCGTTAAGTTCGCAAGGAAAGTTCACGCTAAACAAAGCACAAGGGTTATTGTGGCAGCAAACTACACCATTCCCAGTTCAGTTGGTGCTGACACAAGATAAGCTACGCCAAACATTTGCTGGACAAGCGCCTCAGATTATCACGGCAAAAGAGAACCCAATGGCGTTCTATTTTAGCCATGTATTCCTAGCGGTTTTCCATGGCGATACCGAAGCACTACAAGAGCAGTTTGATCTGAATTTAGCCATCAACGAAGGGCAATGGACGCTTAGGCTAACACCTAAACAATCCCCCCTAAACTCAGTGTTCGAGTCTATCACTCTGACAGGAAAGCAGGATATCGATGGTCTGATATTGCAGGAAATTCGTGGTGACAAGACCGAAATTCTTTTTACCAACCAGACTCATCAGCCAGAGAGCCTAAGTGATGCGGAACAAGAGCAATTCAGTTTCTGACGATGCAACTCGCCAAAGCTTGGGTGGCAAGAACATAGCAATAGCTTGGCTTGGTCTAGTATTGCTTTTTCTTGCCCTGCTGGCTAAACAGTGGATTTGGTCAGCTCAATCTCCCATTGAGACCAACATCTTAAAGTTGCTGCCAGAAAACCAGCAAAACCCCATTGCTGAGCAAGCGTTTGAAACCGTTTCGAACAACTTCAGCGATAAAGTGGTCTTCGTTCTGCGTACTCAAAAAGACGACCAGCTTTTTGCCGCGGCAAATGCTCTTGAGCAGGCTCTGTCCGATACTGGACTATTTACGGAAGTCACTGGAAAAGTGTCGGCCGAGCAACAGCAGCAGTGGGCGAGTTACTATTTTCAGCACCGTTTTCAACAGCTCACATCGGAGCAACGCCAACGTCTCACGGCAACACCGGAGGCTCAAGTTCAGTACGTCGTCCAATCGATCTATAACCCATTTTCTGGCGTCACTGGCAATGAACTCGCCAGCGACCCATTTTTGTTGTTTCGTGACTATCTTGGCCAGTTAACTCAACAAAGTTCCGCCTTTAGCATCGACAACGGATACCTGACCACTCGGCACCAAAATCAGAAGTATGTGCTGATCACGGCAACACTAAAAGATTCTCCTTACAGCCTCAATGCCCAAGAGGGCGTATCCAAAATTATCGATATAGAGCAGCAACTGACCACGCAGTATAAGGCTCAGACGCTCCACACGGGTGTGCTCTTCTACGCCGAGTTTGGAACTAAGAGTGCGAAATCAGAAATCAGCACCATTGGTCTTTTTTCGCTATTCGGTGTCATCGTTTTGGTGATAGGCGTATTCAGAAGTGGCGCGCCACTGATGCTAGCGCTGCTATCGATCAGCATCGGTTTAGTCGCGGCCCTTGCTGTTACCACAGAGCTGTTTGGGCGAGTACATCTGTTTAGTCTGGTGTTTGGTGCCAGTCTGATTGGTGTCTCCATCGACTACGCATTCCATTACCTAACGGAACGCCTTGCTGCTGGACACAGTTGGGATAGCCGCAAAGGGCTGAAACATATTCTTGCAGCCATTTCGATGGGACTGGTCACCAGTTTGATTGGATATCTGGGTATGCTGATCGCTCCTTTCCCAGGTCTACAGCAACTTGCCCTGTTCTCGTCGATTGGTTTAATTGCAGCCTATGCTACCGTTGTCGCTTGGTATCCGATTCTAGCCAAACACCCCACCGAGTCTCGACCTTTACCGGGCAACTGGCTATGGCAACGCTGGTTGGGGCAATGGGAAAAACCGAGCTTTAAACTCACCATGCCCGCAATCTGTTTGGCTGCCACCTTACTTCCTCTGACCGCGCTGCACTATGATGACGATATCCGTCAACTTCAGGCTATGCCAGATAGCCTCAAATTGCAGGAGCAGCAGATCAACGAAATCAGTGGGCTGCAATCTTCTCAACAGATGTTAGTCGTGACCGCCAATGATGATGAATTGCTAATGCAGCGCCTTGAGTCGCTCCATCCGACCCTAGACCAATGGAAACAAGAGGGCTCGATTGAAGGTTATCAAAGTCTGACTCAATATCTTGGTTCTATCACACGCCAACAGAGTGATTACCAGTTAATC
The DNA here is from genome assembly GCF_036533775.1 of Vibrio sp. M260112. NCBI lineage: Bacteria > Pseudomonadati > Pseudomonadota > Gammaproteobacteria > Vibrionales > Vibrionaceae > Vibrio > Vibrio sp. M260112. The sequence continues at coordinate 76,285 of NZ_JATABH010000015.1, forward strand.
GAGAATCTGTACGCATCACAGGGCGACAAATTGAGCGATACACTTAAGCTCACGTCTGTGCCCTTACTAGCAGAAGCGTTTAAGCCAGTAAATCTACAGGAGTATTTACAGCAGATTGTCTCTGAGCCTGTGCGCTTCTTATATGTAGGGCAGATTGAGCAACAAGTGGCCGCGATCGTTGTACTCACTAAGCTCAACAATGCCGAAATCGTCAAGCAGTTTGCACACGCTCATCCCGATATAAGCTACCTCAATAAGGCAGAAGAGATCTCTACTTTGTTTGGCGAGTACCGCGTCAAAGTCCTTGAACTATTGGTCATCGCCCTCGTGGTGATTAGTGGTTTACTGGTCAAACGTTATGGTCTCAAACACGCAGTGCTAATACTCATCCCTTCCCTTATTGCTTGTCTTGTGGGAATCGCGACAGCGGCGATGCTCGGTTCAACCCTAAATTTGTTCAATTTACTCGCACTTATTCTCATAATTGGGATTGGCATCGACTACACACTATTTTTTGCTGAAAAAGCGCGTAGTCCAAGTACATTACTGGCGATCACTTTATCCGCTCTGACAACGTTACTCTCTTTCGGGTTACTGTCACTGAGCCAGACACACGCCATTCATAGCTTTGGAATTACAGTTCTTAGCGGAATTTTTGTCGCTTGGCTGCTGTCTCCACTCGCGATTAATGAGGAGAAACAATGAAGCGCACTACTTTGGCGAAAACACTGTGCTCAATAGTGCTTGGGGTCGTTCTTAGCGCTTGCAGTTCCACTCCGCAAAGTACAACTCCAACCGTAGTGGTCGCCAAGCAGACCCAAGTAAACCTACCAATCCCTGCGTCGCTAGGTTATTCACTGACGGCTAGCCAATTAATTGAAGCGCAGTGGCAAAACGGAGCGCAAACTCGTAGCGAACAATTGCCGGTACAATTGCAAGTCTCGCAAGATAAGCTCGTTCTGGCAGGTTTTTCTTCTTGGGGAACACGGATTCTGTCTCTTACCTATCAAAACGATAGCATTTCAACAGATGTGATGAGCGGTCTTGGAGGCGTCTTGCCACAACCAGAACAAGTGCTATTTAATCTGATGATCACGCTCTGGCCGAGTTCTGCTTGGGAAGCCCCTCTAAATAAGGTAAGGTGGCGAATGATTGACGAAAACAATTCCAGAGCTATATTCGATAGCGCCGGTGAAAAGGTCATTGACATCCATTACAGCAACAAGGACAGGCTAGTGGGTGAAATTACCTTTAATCACTTAATCGACAACTACACTGTAAAAATAAAAACGCTGCAATTTAGTACAGCCCCAACTAGATAGCCATCATGCTGACACACGTTTCTAAACCGATTTTTATTCAAGATTGTGGCTTTCATTCCGCGATGGGATCAGACGTATCCCAGATACACTTGTGCCTGTCCGGCCAACAAGCCTCAAATATGGTGGTCGATGACCATATCCTCAATACGGGTACTTCCACCGTAGTAGGTCGTATTGATGACCCACTTCCAGAGCTCCCTTCTCATCTCGCGGAGTTTGATACACGCAACAATCAATTGGCTCTCTCGGCAATAAAGCAAATTGAGCATAAGGTTCGCTTAGCGATCAATGAGTTTGGCCCCTCAAGAGTCGCCGTTATCATAGGAACCAGCACGTCTGGTATTGCCGATGGCGAGATCGCATATCGACAGAGACTTGAGAGCGGAGCCTTCCCTGAACACTACCACTATCGTAAGCAGGAGCTAGGCAACACCAGTGACTTTGTTGCTGCCTACTTCGGAATCACAGGGCCATGTTACGCAATCTCTACCGCATGTTCATCCAGTGGTCGCGTATTTATCACAGCGCAACGATTACTGCGTAGCGGACTCGTCGATGTAGTCATCGTCGGCGGCGTAGATACGCTTTGCCGCTTAACTCTAAACGGTTTTAATGGTCTGGAAGCACTTTCAAATACACTTTGCCAGCCATTTAGCCAAGCAAGAGACGGTATCAATATTGGAGAATCAGCCGCCTTGATGTTGTTGAGTTATCAACCATCTAAGGTCGCTCTGTTGGGCGCGGGCGACAGTTCTGATGCCCACCACATTTCGGCACCTCACCCTGAGGGAAATGGTGCAGAGCAAGCGATGCAAAAAGCGCTCGATGACGCAGGACTAGTGGTCGATGACATCGGCTATATCAATGCCCACGGAACGGCAACCCCACTTAATGACAGCATGGAAAGCAAAGCGATTCATCGCTTATTTGGCGATCGGGTAGTGGTCAGCTCAACCAAACCTCTAACCGGTCACACCCTTGGCGCTGCAAGCGCTACCGAAGCCGCCATTGCGTGGCATATTTTGAATTACGACTTAGAGCTACCCAGTCAGCATTGCCGTGACAAAGCCGCGGATATCGAAGTTTCACTGGTTGAAACGACGACCAAATTGCAGGGTAAAGCCATTTTAAGCAACTCGTTTGCATTTGGTGGCAACAATATCAGTCTCATCTTTGGTTACATCCATGACTAGCTATCCTCCTATCGCACAATTACTGCCGCATGATGAGCCGATGATCCTTATCGATCGTGCGCTAGACATTCAACAAGGCACCATCCACTGTCAGGTGGATATAGGCGCAAAGAATCCATTTTATAATACTGACACCAGCACTCTTCCTGCATATGTAGGAATTGAGTTTATGGCTCAATCCGTCGCGGCTTGGTCAGGCTACCACGCCATTCAACAAGGCGCAGAACCCCCTATCGGCTTCTTGCTTGGGAGCCGTCGATACATTTCTCATTGTGATGCGTTCCAAAATGGTCAACAGCTCGACATCTATGCCGAGAAAATGATGGAAGATAATGGTATGGCGGTCTTCTCTGCGCGTATCGAGTTTGCACAACAGACCGTCGCGAGTTGCCAGTTAAATGTATACGTACCTTCAGAACAAAAATTACAAGAAATGAAAATCAGGAGTCACCAATGACCCGTCAAGTTTTAGTTACAGGCGCAAGTAAGGGCATAGGCCAAGCAATCGCAATTCAGTTGGCAAAAGATGGATTCACCATCGCCGTTCATTACATGGGTGACCAACAAGGTGCTCAGCAAACCTTAGACACTATTATCGAAAATGGTGGCAATGGTCGTCTGATCCAGTTTGATATCAGTAATCGCGAAGAGTGCCGTTATAAACTAGAAAGCGATATCGCAGAGCATGGCGCTTACTATGGCGTGGTGAACAACGCAGGCATTACGCGCGATACAGCATTCCCAGCGATGACAGAAGAAGAGTGGGACGGTGTTATCCATACCAACCTCGACAGTTTTTATAACGTGCTTCACCCATGCGTAATGCCAATGGTTCAAAAACGCCAAGGTGGCCGCATTGTTACACTTGCTTCTGTCTCTGGATTGATGGGTAATCGTGGCCAAACTAACTACAGTGCAGCAAAAGCGGGCGTTATCGGCGCAACAAAATCCCTCGCACTTGGACTGGCGAAGCGAAAAATCACCGTGAACTGTGTCGCTCCGGGTCTAATTGATACCGGTATGGTTGATGAGCATGTAAAAGAGCACGCTATGCCGCAAATTCCACTTCGTCGAATGGGTGAGCCGCAAGAGGTTGCCGGTCTGGTGAGTTATCTAATGTCTGATATTGCAGGCTACGTTACTCGCCAAGTCATTTCAGTTAACGGAGGTCTGGTATGAGTCGTCGCGTTGTCGTAACGGGCATGTCTGGTGTTACTGCTTTTGGTAACGACTGGCAATCCGTAGAACCAAAACTCAGAGCCTGTCAAAACGCCACTCAGTACATGCCAAGCTATGAGCAGTACGAAGGTCTCAATACTAAGCTTGCCGCGCCTGTAGACGATTTTGAATTGCCAAAACACTACAAACGCAAACAAGTTCGCGGAATGGGTCGTGTGTCTAAACTGGCGACCGTTGCGACTGAAAATGCTCTGCAACAAGCGGGGCTAATCGGTGCAGAAGTACTGACGAATGGACAAACTGGCATTGCCTACGGTTCATCAACGGGCAGTACCGATGCGATCGGTGCCTTTGGCGTAATGCTCAATGACAAAACGACCAAGGCAATTACCGCGACTACCTATGTACAAATGATGCCTCATACAACCGCGGTCAACGTCGGACTGTTCTTCGGCCTGAAAGGACGAGTGATCCCAACGAGCAGTGCGTGTACTTCAGGCAGTCAAGCCATTGGTTACGCCTATGAAGCAATCAAGCATGGTTATCAAACCGTCATGGTTGCGGGTGGAGGCGAAGAACTGTGCCCGACTGAATCCGCGGTGTTTGATACTCTTTTTGCCACCAGTTTGAAAAACGACGCACCTAAAAGCACACCTAGACCTTATGACACTCATCGCGATGGCTTAGTGATTGGTGAAGGTGCTGGTACTTTAATTCTGGAAGAGTATGAACATGCTAAGGCTCGCGGTGCTAAAATCTACGCTGAAATCATTGGCTTTGCCAGCAACTGTGATGCAGCCCATGTCACCCAACCACAGATGGAAACCATGCAAATCTGTATGGAGATGGCATTAGAAAATGCAGGCATCAAAGCGGAGCAGATCGACTATGTCTCGGCACACGGAACCGCCACTGATCGTGGTGATATCGCAGAGAGTAACGCAACAGCCAACGCACTAGGCAAGGTACCCATCAGTTCTCTAAAGAGTTATTTTGGTCATACTCTTGGGGCCTGTGGTGCGATTGAGGCGTGGTTAAGCCTAGAGATGATGCACACTGGTTGGTTCAGCCCAACATTGAACTTAGACTCTCTTGACGAGCAGTGTGGCAACCTTGATTACATCACTGGCAATGGTCGAGAGTTAGAGGTCGAATATCTGATGAGTAACAACTTCGCCTTTGGTGGCATCAACACTTCGATCATCTTTAAGAAGATCTAAGTTAACTCTCCGTGATAAAAAGATTTTTCTTAGGTTGTCGTTCTACTCAATTAAAGCCCTCAATGAGGGCTTTAATGTCAATGTGAGCAAAAAATAACCAACTTTAGCAAAATATCTCTTTACAACCGTGTGGAATAAGGTAAGATTTATTCGCTCTGCAATTCAGAGTTATTAGTGAAACTGCAAGTCAAAAGTAAATCCTTAGAATTCCTGCGTTACCGGCGTTATCCTCTGTGTTTCCCTTAGCTTCATTGTTACATTAAATAGTTCAAATTTTCAGCGCATAAACGAAGATTAATTCAATTTATATAAGGGACAGATTATGTCTAACAAAACTACTGGTATCGTTAAATGGTTCAACGAAGAGAAAGGCTTCGGTTTCATCACTCCTGAAAACGGCGGCGCTGACGTATTCGTACACTTCCGTGCAATCGCTTCTGAAGGTTTCAAAACTCTGAAAGAAGGTCAACACGTATCTTTCGAAGTTGAACAAGGTCAAAAAGGCCCACAAGCTGCTAACGTTGTAGCTGCTTAATTTTAGATTGACCTTAGCGTCATCTATTTAAGATTTAAAAAACCAGCCCTAGTGGCTAATGCCAGTCAGTTAAGCTGACTGGCTTTCTTTTTATTGGGGTATTTCTTTGCCTTTGGTTTTATTGCTCTCGGATATATCCGCTCTTCTCGTTTAATGGGCAAGACATGGTGTATCGCCTCCTCTTGCAAGTGAGTAATGC
>NZ_JATABH010000016.1:0-81574 GCF_036533775.1 Vibrio sp. M260112
CGCATTACTCACTTGCAAGAGGAGGCGATACACCATGTCTTGCCCATTAAACGAGAAGAGCGGATATATCCGAGAGCAATAAAACCAAAGGCAAAGAAATACCCCAATAAAAAGAAAGCCAGTCAGCTTAACTGACTGGCATTAGGCATTAGCCTCCTTTTTACTTTCATGCTCTGAAGATGTATCGGTGTACGACTAAAAGCGCCAGCTAATCCCAAGATTTGCGGAGAATTGGTTCATCCAATCTGTTTGGAATTTAATCACGCAGGAGTCATTACTACTGTTGTTGAATTGGCATATTCCAGTGGTTTCGTTATCCACGACCGTTCCTAGCCAACGAATATGAGTGTTAAGCGCAAGTGAGTCCGACACTCGGTATTCAATTCCCGTAAAGATACTCGCTGAAAAACCTACTTCGTCTTTAACCCAATCCGCATTGATATACGATGCTCCAAGCCCGATACCCAAGTAAGCTGAGATTTTGTCCTCGACCGGATAGTAGATGCTGCTTTGCAGATGCAAGTAGTGGATGGATGAGTTGAGGTTGATGTTTTCCACTTCACTATTTTGCTGGCTGTAGAATAGCCCAATGCGACCGTTGTCAATATCACTTTCAATGGACAGGGCAAAGCTTGGTGAGCTGGTTAAGTCGAGTTTGTTCTGAGCTTGGTCTTCAACACTCCCTCCCGCGGTGTAGCCAATCCAAGGTGAAATGTGTATCTCAGCAAAGGCCACGGGACTGGTTACAAGTAACAGTATTGGCATGGTATGTTTGAGTATCATTTATTGCCTCTTTCCCGATCAGTAATGCGCTAATTGTGACGCTAACATCATAATGCCACACAAAAAATACGTATTAATTGAAGATGGCTCACATAGATGTTATTACTTTGTTACACAATAAAGGAGGTGTCTATGCAACACGATCTGAAGTTTGCCCTAATCATTACAGCGACAGTATTTGCTGTTCTTCTCGGATTTGCAGTTACTGCTGTTATGACGGCGTAGCCATTCGATGAAAAACTGCGGTGTTATCACCAACGCTGCTGTACAACTCGATACTGAAAGGCTCAAAAAGTACACTGGCGGTAACAATGCTTTGGTTGCTCAGGGAGGCGGCCAAAGGGGGATTTTTACCTCTGGTGTTCTTGATGCATTTCTCCTTTCCAATTTTGATCCCTTCCACTCCTTTTATGGCACATCGGCTGGTGCATTGAACTTGTGCGCTTTCCTATGCCGCCAAAGAGGTATTGGCCGCTCGTTTATTCTCGACCTGACGACTGACTCTGAGTTTTTTCACCTGTTTCGTTATATTCGTCGTAAGCAGTATCTTGGTTTAGATTGGGCTTTGGATAAGATTAGCGACTATCCGTACCGACTAGATATAGATTTAGGCCGAAGGGTACTCGCAAATCGGCATGCCTACGCCGCTGTAACCGATACTGAGCGTTTGTTTGACCACTACCTACCAATGTTGCAAGAAGATTGGAAAAAGGTGCTCATAGCCACGTGTGCGATTCCTCGTTTGTATCATCAACCAGTACAGTTTCCTCACGGCGAGTATGTCGATGGGGGTGTTTCTGCTTCGATACCCGTCCAGGAGGCGTGGCGCAGAGAGGCGCGTTGCATCGTTGTCATTCGGACTGAAGGTGATGATCTATTAGATAAGCCTCCTGTTGAGACTCAGCAATTGGAAAATATGTGGTTACGTGATTCGTTTAATCTCATTCATGGTCATTTTCAGGAAAGGCTTGGACGCTGGAAACACGATTGGCACCTGTTTTTCGCCGAGCAGGTTGAGCGTGCTAAGCGGGAAAAAATAGAGCATAAACATCTTGAATCACTAAATGGTGGACGTTGGCTATTTGGTGCGGATGATGTTTATCGACTTAGCCATTTGTTGGGGGACAAGTTTGATTCAGGCCTAGCGGATATGCTGATGGTGCACTATCAAACCTATTCGTTGACCCAAGAGTTTTTGCATTCGCCACCTGATGACTGTTTTGTTATCCAAATTAGGCCCGAACAAGCGCTGAAATCGAGTTCACTAATGAGTGAGAGAGAAGATCTTTTGCATGACTACCAGACGGGTTTAGACGCTGGATTTCGTTTTGTAGAAGCGTTTTCTCAGTGTACTGACAAACTTGCCGTCGTATGTAAATAAGGGAGCTGATACGCTCCCTTAACGGTTGCAGAGTGTTGACTTGTTATGCAGCTAAGATACGCATACAGTTGGTTGAACCAACTACGTCCATCACATCCCCCTGAGTAATAATCACTAGGTCACCATCGTCTAATAATCCACGTTGCTTCAAGGTGGCGACAGCGGCTTCGGCCGTGGCGAGCCCCGTCGCTGACTTATCATCAAAGAAGACAGGGAATACGCCGCGATAAAGCGCCGATAAATTAAGCGTACTTTCATTGCGTGAGAGAGCGAAGATTGGTAGCCCCGAGCTCAAGCGAGACATCATAAGCGCGGTACGACCGGATTCAGTCAGTGTCACAATGCCTTTGATTCCACGCATGTGGTTTGCTGCAAACATTGTTGACATTGCAATCGTCTCTTCACCTGTCTCAAATACGGACTCCATTCGGTAGCTAGAACGGTTTACAGCGGACATTTTCTCTGCCCCTAAACAGACTTCTGCCATCGAGCGAACGGTTTCTAGTGGGTATTTGCCCGCAGCGGTTTCACCTGACAACATAACGGCATCGGTGCCGTCTAAGACCGCATTGGCTACGTCCATTACTTCGGCACGAGTCGGCATTGGGTTTTCCATCATCGACTCCATCATCTGCGTCGCCGTGATAACGGTTCGGTTGAGTGCTCGAGCTCTGCGGATAAGTTGTTTTTGAACACCCACAAGCTCAGGGTCTCCAATTTCGACCCCTAAATCACCACGTGCAACCATCACCGCATCCGAAGCAATGATGATGTCGTCAATGTTAGCTTCACTCTCTACTGTTTCGGCACGTTCCACTTTGGCGACGAGACGAGTTTGTAGCCCTGCATCGGTCGCGAGTCTGCGGGCATACTTCATATCTTCCCCGTTGCGAGGAAATGAAACCGCAAGGTAGTCAACGTTAATTTCGGCTGCGAGCTTGATATCTTTCTTGTCCTTCTCTGTGAGCGCTTCAGCAGAGAGACCACCGCCTTTTTTGTTTATCCCTTTGTTGTTTGATAGCGGGCCACCAATAATAACTTTGGTACGGACTTCTGTACCGCTAACAGCAATGACCTGTAGCTGAACACGGCCATCGTCAAGCAGTAGAATGTCGCCTGTCGAGACATCGTTTGGTAGTTCTTTATAGTCAAGACCGACTGCATCCTTATTGCCTTCACCCGGAGGTAAGGCGCTGTCGAGAGTGAAAATATCGCCGATAGAGAGGGTGATTTTGCCTTCTTTAAATGTGGATACACGAATTTTTGGGCCTTGAAGGTCTCCCAGAATTGCGACATGAGTGCCCAGTTTTGCAGCGATGTTACGAACTCGTGTTGCTCGCTCACGATGATCGTCTGCGGTTCCGTGCGAGAAGTTCATCCGTACTACATTGACCCCAGCTTCGATAATTGCTTCCAGCATGCCGGGTTGATCGGTAGAAGGTCCTAGAGTAGAGACAATTTTTGTTCTTCTTTGGATTGCAGTCATTCGGATCTCCTTGGTTTGACTTTGCCGCGTACTCGTTAACGTGCGGCACCTGTGCTTTTTTCCGTACTTACGTCAGGTTAGCTATAAGTATATACCTGAGTAAAATCTGTACTAATAAATCACATTACAATTCGATGTCGGTCTGTGAAAAGGTGATTGAAGAGATATTTATTAACGCAAAAAAATGCGAATCGATTTGTGATAAATCCTTCGCTATTTGATTAGGAACACAAAGAATCATGTTTATACGTGACACTTGTCACGGCAATCTATCAAAGCTCTTCACAATTACTTCGCAAAGTAAAAAAATTGTCGAGTTGTTGATATTTGGAGCACTCTATGTACATGGCTCAACCCGGCCATATTGATCATATCAAGCAGGTCAATGCTGGCCGCGTATATAAACTTATTGATCAAAAAGGACCTATTTCGCGGATTGACCTCTCCAAACAGAGTGAGCTGGCGCCAGCTAGCATTACCAAAATCACCCGAGAGCTCATCGAAGTACATCTTATTCATGAAACCACGGTTCAAGAAGCGACCAGTCGTGGGCGTCCTGCTGTTGGTTTGCAAGTCAACAATGAAGGTTGGCAGTTCCTATCTATGCGTCTTGGACGTGGCTACTTAACAATCGCTTTGCATGAGCTGGGTGGGGGCGTTCTAATCGACACCAAAATCGATATCCATGAAGTGGACCAAGATGATGTTCTCGCTCGCTTACTTCATGAAATTGATGAGTTTTTTCAAACCTACTCAGAGCAGTTAGATCGCGTAACCAGTATCGCGATTACTTTGCCAGGTCTCGTTAACTCTGAGCAGGGGATAGTGTTGCAGATGCCGCACTACAATGTTGAGAATCTGCCGTTAGGGCCAGAAATATACAAGGCGACGGGGTTGCCAGTATTTATTGCCAACGATACGCGCGCATGGGCTTTAGCTGAAAAGCTGTTCGGTCATTCGCAAGATAATGAGAATTCGGTTCTGATCTCTATTCACCACGGCTTAGGTGCGGGGATTGTGCTGGATGGACGCGTATTGCAAGGGCGTCATGGCAATATTGGTGAACTCGGTCATATCCAAATCGATCCCAATGGCAAGTTATGTCATTGTGGAAACCGTGGGTGTCTAGAAACGGTTGCCAGTTCTCAGGCAATTAGGGGGGAGGTGACACAGCGTATCGCTCAGGGCGAAGCTTCTTCCCTGTCGGAAATAGAAGAGATCACCGTAGAAGATATCTGTGAAGCGGCTGAAAATGGCGACCCGCTCGCTGTTGATGTGATTGAAAAACTTGGTCGTTACCTTGGCTCTGCGATTGCAATTGTGATTAACCTCTTCAACCCAGAAAAGGTGTTGATTGGTGGGGTGATTAACCAAGCGAAAGAAGTACTTTACCCTGCGATTCAAACTTGTATTGAAGAGCAAAGCTTACCCGTGTATCACCAAGACTTAGAGCTCGTCGAGTCACGTTTCTATAAGCAGGCGACGATGCCAGGAGCGGCATTAATCAAGCAAGCTCTTTATGATGGTCTATTGTTGATGAAGGTTATCGAAGGATAGTAGTTTCTGAGCTGTAGTTCCTTTATCTTTCTAGTAAACCCATATAATCTTGAATGATATATGGGTTTATTTTTATGTTAGTCTTGCTATAGACTACTTTTGTTATATACACATCGGTCGAGAAGTAATATGTCTGGAGTTTTAAATACCGTTGATCAGCGAACTAATCTAGTGGGTGAAAACCGCCTAGAGCTTCTGTTGTTTAGCTTGAATAGCAGGCAGGTTTTCGCCATCAACGTATTCAAAGTACGTGAAGTGATCAAGGTTCCACCGTTGACCAAAATGCCCGGTTCGCATCACCATATCACCGGCGTTGCTTCTCTTCGTGGTGTCTCCGTTCCTGTTATTGATTTGCGTGCCGCAATTGGTTTTCCTCCATCTCGTCTAGAGAATCAAGAAGAAAATCTGATCATCACGGAATATAACCGAACCATACAAGGGTTTCTGGTTGGTCAGGTGCGCAATATCGTTAATACCGCATGGACGGAAATTCAGCCTCCGCCAAAAACCGCAGGTCGAGCAAACTACTTAACGGCGATCACGCATGTTAAAGGTGGTGACAATCTAGATATCGTTGAAATCATCGATGTCGAGAAGGTGCTGGCTGAGATTATTGACTATGACATTTCTATCTCGGAAGGGGTTCTTGATCACGATTTGGTGACCGAGATGGTTGGTCGTAACGTTCTGATTGTTGATGATTCTTCGACAGCACGTACTCAAGTGCGTGGTACTTTGTCACAGCTTGGCCTGAATATTATTGAATGTCGCGATGGCTTAGAAGCGCTCAATTTACTTAAGTCGTGGTGCGACGAAGGTAAGAACGTCGTTGAAGACCTGTTGTTGATGATCACCGATGCCGAAATGCCAGAAATGGATGGCTACAAGCTGACTCATGAAGTTCGTAGTGATCCCCGAATGAAAGATCTTTTTGTCACACTCAATACTTCTCTCAGTGGCAGTTTTAATGATGCCATGGTGAAAAAGGTAGGCTGTGACCGTTTTATTTCTAAGTTCCAGCCGGACTTATTGGTTCAAGTGGCGCAAGATCGTCTGCGCGATGTATTGAATAAATAGAGATTATCGATATCTGTATTGATTAAAGGGAGCATTGCTCCCTTTTTGCTTAATTTATAATGGGCTTACATCGTTGAATTTAGTGAAAGTCCCGCGATTTACTGCGTAAATCTTGCAGCTTATCGGTCATATCGATCAAACGGCCGGCAATAACATGATGAACATCCCCTTCTTTCTCTAGAATCCCTTTCACTTGCAAGATCTTTGCGGTCAAATAGGCGGCTTTTTGGGCCCGTGAGGTTGCTTTCCAAACCACGACATTGATGTTGCCTGTATCATCTTCGAGCGTGAAAAACGTCACTCCTGCGGCGGTTCCAGGTGACTGTTTCCCCGTTACGACACCTGTCACCGTGACTAAAGACTGATGTGTTTTCTGTGCCAAATCACGCATACGAGTAAAGCGACCGAGAACACCGCTTTCATCCAATAGAGTGATAGGATGCTTGGCAAGAGATAGCCCAGTCGCGGCATAATCTTCAAGGATAGTTTGACTTTCGGAAGGTACATTCACAGTGGGGAGTTCAGCTTCTTGCATATGCTGAAATAGAGGGAGATCAGAGAGTGTGTCCATCATTGCCCAGCGGGTCTGATAGCGATTATTACTTAGACTATGCATGGCGTTGGCGGACGCTAGCAGCTCAAGATCACGTTGGTTGAGACCAATATGTTTAAGTTGATTGATATGAGTAAATCTCGTTTCGGCTCTGGCATGGAGCAATTGTTTAGCACTCTGAGTGCTGAAGCCTTTGATTTGTCTGAGTCCAAGCCGAATCGCCCACTTCCCCTGTTCACCAACGACGTGGTGATCGTATTGTGAGGCATTCACACAGACTGGCAAAATATGAACACCATGGCGACGAGCGTCTTGTACGAGTTGTGAGGCACTATAAAAACCCATCGGCAGGCTATTGAGAAGCGATGTATAAAAAGCCTCAGGGTAGTAATGCTTGAGCCATGCCGAGCAATAAGCAAGTACTGCAAAAGAGGCTGAGTGACTTTCTGGAAAGCCGTATTCACCAAATCCAAGTATCTGAGCGAAGATGCGTTCAGCAAACTCAATCTCATAGCCTCTGGCGAGCATGCCTTCTATCAGCTTGGTTTTGAATTTGACTAAGTCACCACTCTTTTTCCACGCGGCCATAGCACGGCGAAGTTGATCCGCTTCACCCCCACTGAAGCCCGCAGCCACCATGGCAATTTTAATCACTTGTTCCTGAAAAATAGGCACACCGAGAGTCCTCTCGAGTACGCTGCGCACCTCTTGTGATGGGTACTCGACACTTTCTTCGCCATTTCTGCGTTTTAGGTAGGGATGAACCATGTCACCTTGAATTGGGCCAGGGCGAACAATGGCAATCTGGATGACGAGATCGTAATAGCAGGCGGGTTTTAAGCGTGGTAGCATGCTCATTTGTGCCCGAGATTCGATTTGAAACACACCGACAGTATCGGCTTTCTGAATCATGCGGTAGACCTGGCTATCATCCTGACGCCGGGTGATTTCCGCGATGGTGAGTGTACGGCGGTGGAGACGTTCAATGAGGTCAAAGCATTTACGAATCGCAGTCAGCATTCCCAAGGCTAATACGTCTACTTTCAACAGTTTCAGTGACTCTAGATCATCCTTATCCCATTGAATAACGGTTCTGTCTACCATCGATGCGTTTTCTACTGGGACGAGCTCATATAGCGGCCCTGCGGCAATAATAAAACCGCCCACATGTTGCGAGAGATGACGTGGAAAACCAAGAATATCATTCACCAACGAGATGAACTGTTCTCCCTTTAGCGAGTCTGGTTGAAGACCAAGCTCCACTATTTGAGCTTGCCATCCCTGAGCTCGGTCGCGGCGATTGATATTTTTGATAAAGTAATCCAACTGACTCTCTTCGATTCCCAACGCTTTACCTACATCACGCACGGCGCTTTTGAAACGGTACGAAATGACCGTGGCGGCGAGTGCGGCACGTTCGCGACCATATTTTTGATAAATATACTGGATGACTTTTTCGCGTCGTTCATGCTCAAAATCGACATCAATATCCGGCGGCTCATCGCGTTCACGGCTGATGAACCGTTCGAACAGGACGGAGATTTTTCTGGGATCCACAGAGGTAATCTCTAAGCAGTAACAGACGACTGAGTTGGCGGCTGACCCCCGACCCTGATAGAGGATATGGTTGTTTTTGGCGAACATGACGATGTCATGAATGGTCAAAAAATAGAATGGATAATTAAGCTCGTCGATCAGTGCGAGCTCTTTATTAATCGTCGTTTCGATATCACTTGGAACACCATCTGGAAAGCGCAGCTTTTTACCATGTTCAACTAACTTGGTTAGGTAACTCATCGGCGTGTGTCCATCAGGGACCAGCTCGCTTGGATATTCGTATTGAAGCTCTCCTAAACTGAAGGTACAGCGGTTGGCAACCGCTATACTTTCTTGCAACCATTCAGCTTTAAACAACTTAGTGAGCTTTTCCTGACTGCGTAGCGTTCGTTCGGTGTTTGTTAATCGCTGCTCACCTAATTCACTCACGCTACAACCGTGCTTTATTGCAGTCAGAGTGTGTTGCAGTGGTAAACGAGTCGCGGTATGCATTAATACGCCGCCACAAGCGGTAATGGGTAATTGATGGTGAGTGGCGAGTTGCTGACAGTGTTCTAGGTATTGTTTGTCATCGGATTTAAGATGACGCTGTACGCCAACCCAAAGTCGATGTCGGTGATGCTGAGTGAGCCAATGTCCCCACTTATTGTCAGTGGTTCTATGACAAGGAAGCCAGATGAGTAAGCAACGCTTAGCCGACATCAAATCCCATTCTGACAGCTGATAGCTGCCTTTTTCAGAACGTCTCCTAGCATTGGTGATAATTCGACAAAGCTCAGCATAGGCCTCTCTGTTGGGGCATAACAGAACGACCTGACAGTCGTCATTGAGCCAGAACATGCTGCCTATAATCAGCTTAATATTAAGATTATGCTGTTGGCTGGCGCTATAAGCTCGGACGACTCCCGCAACAGAGCACTCGTCAGTGATAGCCAGCGAGTGATAGCGAAGAAAGTCCGCTTGTAAGATCAACTCTTCAGCATGCGAAGCGCCGCTAAGAAAAGAGAAGTTACTTTGACAAAACAGTTCAGCGTAAGCCATATCAACACTCGTCAGCTAAACATCCCGTGGACGAACCACTGGTGATCCTGATTACGAAATACCCATAGCCAACGTCCTGCGTGAGTGCGAGCAACGAAGTAATCACGGGTCATATCATCGCCATCCCACCAGCCAGCAACGAGACGTTCAGGACCTTGAATAATGGCAATTTTTTCCATTAACGGCTCGGGTTTATATAACAATAAACTCGGACGTAAGCGATAACTGATATGACGTATAGGGATTGGTAGAGTTGGGTCACAGAGAAAGGTCGCCTTTTCAGGACGAGGATCATGGCTGTGAGCGACTTTACGCACGTGTTCATTACCTAGCTTCGCTTGCAGAAGACCAATCAGTTCCAGTTCGGTCTGTTCGCCTTGCACGCCGTTAAAGAGATCGGCGCTGGTGGATTCAAGCTCTCCGGCGCGAATGAGACGCAAGGTTAATCCTTGAACCGGAGCCTCCAGTTTGATTGACTCCATTGTTAGGCGACAAAGAGTCAGCCATCGTGTGGTGAGATAATCCCCACTAGCGGAATAAAAGCTGACTGTGCACTCTTCTTTATCGCGTTGATGTAATCGCAGTGCCAGCTCGTAGCCCACTTGATTGCGTAGCGTCAGGAAGCATTCGAGTTTATCGAGTAGTTTGGTTAAAGGTTTTTCTAGCCATTGGACATTTTCGATGTCGAACAGAAGTTCTTGATAGCATTCAAAATGTTCAGGGGGGTGATAAAACGTGACAGGGTGTTTGAATTGCCCCATCAGACGTCCTACGTAGTTGACGAGATCAATATCAAAACGACGAGCGACCTCTTGCATCGGTAAGGCGAGAAGCTGCTCAAGGGTCGCCACTCCAACTCGTTGCAGTTTTTCAACTTGCTTGTGCTCTAATTCAGTAGCAAAGAGCGGAAAAGGGGCCATCGCCGAGATAATTTTCTCTTTATCGAGCGTCAGTAGTGCGACACCTGATTTGGCTAACAGCATGGCCGAGAATGGCGAGAATCCGATCGAGTACAGATAGTTAAGCTGTAACTTTTCAAGATGGTGAGAGACCCGTTGCCAATAGGCGTTCAACCCTCCGTAGAGTGACAGCATATCCGTGACTTTCAATAACACGCCTTGCGGAGGAAATAAGCAAATATCAGATGTGACCATATAAAGCCATTGGGCAATATTGAGCAACGTTTGCTGTTCGATTTTCGGATCGTAGGGGTGAACTTGTAGCTTCTGGCACAAAGCACTGGCACTGCCCAACCCCATACCTAGCTGAATACCTTCGTCGAGAGCCGCTTGGTTACATTGCACCACTTTAAAATGGCTTGATTCAACAATCGCCAGTGGTGATGCGCTGTTTTCTGCAAATAATGCATCCAGCTGCAAGGTTGGGAAATGAAGGTAGATCCAACTTTGCATAGTTAGCCTTGTTGACGGATCGGGAATGGGATAACGACGGGTGCTTTAGGTTGCAGGGTTAAACTTGGCCAACTTGCACTCATATCGATGACGAAACTGCCCTGTGGCCAGCCTCCTTTGCGTTTAGTGATGGTCACTTCAATACCAAGCGGGTGGGGCAGCAATGTCATACTTAAGCTGACAGGTAGAGAAAAGAGACTTTTTGCTACGCTTTTAAAGACGAAGTGCAGGCAGTTGCCACGTTCACTTGCGACTTGCAGTCGTCTGGCTTGGTGAACTTCAAGCTCAGGATGCCAAAGCAACACATTGCTACACGCGCCACTGCGCAGGCACTGTTCAGCCGCCCACAATGCTTGGTGCGGGTTGCGAGGGGAGATCATCAGGACTTTATTCGTGTCTAAGCCCAAATGATGAAGCTGCTCAGCACATAAGTAACCCGGTGCTTGAATGAAGACAGATAATCGATCTTGGCTGGTGTTTTTCAGGTGTGGCAGCACTAGGCGTAATTCACCAATGCTGGTCTCACTTTGTAACTCGACGACGCCATATTTTGGAAAGCCACCTTCGAGCTTTTGATCCAAGAGTTCATAGCCTGTTGAGTAGTAATCGTGGTGTTCAGGTGTTTGGATTCCTGACCAAAGCCACTGTTTTTTCTTCAGATGCTCGATTAATTCATACATAATAATTTACCTGTATATATGTACAGTATAATTTATTGAGTATGAACGGCAAGAGGAGAGAGATTTAAATGGATAAAAAAACGCCTTGTGCGATTAGAAACAGACCACAAGGCGTTGATTGCAATGTAAAATAGTTTTTTACGTTTATCGTTTTGGTTGTGCGTCGATACACTCACCGTTTACTGACTTGCTCTCTGCTGACATCAGGTACAGATAGAGCGGCATAATATCGAGAGGTGTTTTTAGCAAATCTGCATCTTCAGCAGGATAAGCTTTAGCACGCATGCCTGTTCGAGTCGCACCTGGATTGATGGCGTTGACACGAATGTTGCTTTCGCTCAATTCGTCAGCAAGGATCTGCATCATCCCCTCAGTCGCAAACTTGGACATCGCATAAGTTCCCCAGAACGCGCGACCACTATGACCAACCGTTGATGAGGTAAAAATGATGCGAGCATCTGGCGATTTATGCAGTAGAGGCAGCACAGCTTGAGTCATCAGAAACTGTGCTTTAACGTTAACCTGCATGATATCGTCGTAAGTGTCTTCACCGATCTGATCAAATGGGCTAATGACGCCGAGTAAGCTGGCATTGTGCAAAACACCGTCTAAACGACCAAACTGACCCTCAATGGTATCAACCATATCGAGGTAGTTTTGTTTAGTCGCGCCTTTCATATCAAGCGGGATAATCGCTGGTTGAGGATAACCAGCCGCTTCGATTTCGTCGTAAGTCTGCTCCAGCTTTTTCACTGTACGACCAAGTAAAATCACGGTAGCGCCGTGCTCTGCATAAGAGAGCGCCGCTTGCTTACCGATGCCGGCACCTGCGCCAGTCACCAGAATGACTTTACCTTTCAGGGCATCTGAAGAAACAGCATATTCCACGATGTGTATCCTTTTGTAATGTTCTGCTTTATGAATCCATAACTTGGTGGTTACAATACACTAATTCGCACATTTGGGGATCTCACATTGGAATTTTTGTTGGACTATGGCCTGTTTTTGGCCAAGATTGTGACTGTTGTAGTCGCGGTGATTGCGATATTGGTTATTGCTAAAGCAGTGAGCGGAAAAAGTGGTGCTGCCAAGGGTGAACTCGAAATCACCAACTTAACAGAGCAGCATAAAAATACCGTTGAACAGCTAGAACATTACTTACATGACGACGCTTTCATCAAGGCTCGCGATAAGGCTGAGAAGAAGCAAGAGAAAGAACAGAATAAAGCACGCGAAAAAGAGATTAAGAAGGCATCAAAAGAGGGTGAACTGGATAGCAAACGTGAACCTCATCTGTTTGTCCTTGATTTTAAAGGTAGTATTGATGCTAAAGAAGTGGCTTCGCTGCGTGAGGAAGTGACGGCGATTTTAGCTGTAGCCCGTGAAGGTGATGAAGTGTTACTACGATTAGAGTCTGGTGGTGGCATGGTACATGGCTACGGCCTTGCTTCGTCTCAACTGGATCGTATCAAGGCAGCAAAACTTCCTTTGACGATTGCTGTTGATAAAGTCGCGGCAAGCGGGGGCTATATGATGGCCTGCATCGCCGATAAGATTGTTTCAGCACCATTTGCCATCGTCGGTTCTATTGGCGTGATTGCCCAGTTACCAAACTTCAATAAAGTGCTGAAAAAGTACGATATTGAATATGAGCAACTGACGGCCGGCGAATACAAGCGCACGCTGACTATGTTTGGAGAAAACACAGATAAAGCACGCGAGAAATTCAAGCAAGAGCTAGAAGAGACGCATGATCTTTTTAAAGATTTTATCCGTGAACGTCGTCCTGCATTAGAGTTAGATAAAGTCGCGACGGGCGAGCATTGGTTTGGTACCCAAGCCTATAAACTTGGTTTGGTTGATGAGATTAAAACGTCAGATGACATTGTCGTTGAAGCGTGCAAGGACAAAACCGTACTAGCCATTCATTATGTAGAGAAGAAGAAGCTGACCTCAAAGCTTGCAGGTCTTGCCGGAGAGGCGGCTGACAACGTTCTGATGAAGTTGATTGACCGTGGCCAGCGCCCAATCATCTAAATGACTAATCATGCAGAATCAAAGCGCCTATCTCAAATGGCGCTTTTTTTTAACTCACTTCAGTGGTCTAAACGGAGTCGTTTAGCCTTAAACGATGAGCCTGCTATTGGCTTGATGCAGAACTGCGAGGTGCTTTTGCGCGGTTAGGGCGTCGGTTAGACGGTTTACCGTTTGATGGCTTACTGCTGCCAGAACGGCCTTTCGCTTTTCCTTCGCCATGCTTAACGTTAGTAGGTTTGCTTTCTCCACTTGGCTTACTATGACCGAAATGGCGTTTATTTTTGCTTGCTGGCTTATTGCCACGGGCATTATCTCCCGAGCGTTGACCATCTTGGTGGCCAGTCTTAGGCTTCTTAGGTTTTTTCGCCTTGATAGGGCGTGTATCTAGTTTTGATTCTGGCAACTCGTTAACCGGTTTAAAGCCTTCCAGCTCAAAACGCGGCAGTACTTGTTGAATCAAACGTTCAATACCAAATAAATCACCCGCCTCATCCGCTTCTACTAAAGAGATCGCTTTGCCTACTTCACCGGCACGACCTGTACGACCGATACGATGAACGTAGTCTTCGGAGACATTTGGCAGCTCAAAGTTAACAACTTGTGGCAGCTGTGGAATATCGATACCACGTGCGGCGATATCTGTCGCAACTAAAACTCGGATATCACCGGATTTAAAGTCAGCCAGTGCTCGAGTACGTGCGCCTTGGCTTTTGTTGCCGTGAATAGCGGCTGCTGTAATGTTCTCATTATTGAGGAACAGCGCTAAACGGTTCGCACCATGCTTGGTACGGCAGAACACCAGCACCTGTTTCCAGTCGCCATCTTTAATCAGTTTGACTAGCATCGGTGCTTTTTTGCGCTTGTCTGCTGGGTAGATGCTTTGCTCAATGGTCACTGCTGTCGAGTTTTCAGGGTTAACCGAAATCTCGACTGGATTGTTTACCAATCCCTTTGCTAGTTCACGGATCTCTGGCGAAAAGGTGGCCGAAAACAGTAAGTTCTGACGTTTTGCTGGTAATAAATTTAGGATCTTACGAATATCGCGGATAAAACCCATGTCAAGCATGCGGTCGGCTTCATCAAGAACTAAAACTTCAAGCTGCTCAAACTTAATCGCGTTTTGCTGGTAAAGGTCGAGTAGACGTCCTGGCGTAGCCACAACAATGTCGCTACCTTTACGAAGCTTCATCATTTGAGGGTTAATTTTCACACCGCCAAACACAACGGTGGAAGTCAGTTTCTGATAACGACTGTACTTGAATACATTCTCTTGAACTTGTGCAGCCAGCTCACGAGTCGGCGTCAAGATTAACGCACGGACATGATTGCCCCTTACTCGTGTACCATTGTCTAGGCGTTCAAGGATAGGAAGAGTGAAACCGGCTGTTTTACCTGTACCTGTCTGCGCTGCTGCCATAACATCCTGACCGTTAAGTACGGCAGGGATAGCTTGCTCCTGAATTGGAGATGGTTTGTTGTAACCCTGTTCCTCAATTGCTTTGAGAATCGGGGCAGAAAGGCCTAAGGAGGTAAAACCCATAGTGTGTACTCTGTATAATAAATGCGTAATATTCACGCACATTGGTTATGCGTGAAAAAGGGCGCCATTCTGAGCCCTTTGACGATGAACATCAACCAAATTATTACGCAGTGGTCAGAGGTTGGGATTTTCTCTTGATGAAATAGACCATCAGAGCGAATACCAAGCCAGACAGCGCACCGAATAAGTGAGCTTCAACGGCAACCGGTGCGTTGATAAGATCGCTGGTTGACTGGGCGGCTCCCATGGTGAGTTCCCACGTCACTTTAAGCATCACACCAGCCACCAATAGCCAACTGCTTTTACGTTCTTGTAGGGCTTCTAAGGTGGCGAAATAGGCGAAGATGCCATGTAATGTGCCTGATAGTCCGACATAGCCATTCATAGTGGTAAACAAATTGAGAATACCAATACAAAGGCTAGTTGCAATCAATATGAGCGCTAAACTCTTGGCCGTTGGCTTAAAAACGAAACAAATCACCCATAGACCCGCCAGATTCATCGTGAGGTGAGCAAAGTTGGTATGAGTGAAATTTCCTGTTAGGATTCGCCACCATTGGCCTTGGTTAATCCAGTAGCGATGCCAATTTACTTGCGACGCTAAGGGATCGAATTGCAGACCCAAGCACACTAAACTTATAGCGATTAACAGAAGAAATAAGCGCACACTATGTCCCGATATTGTTCTCAATGTGGAAAGTCACTCAAAGCTTGTATATGTAAGTGGATACAAAGCTTAACATCAAATGTTGAGCTGGTTATTCTACAGCATCACAGCGAGAGGACCAGACCTATGGGCACTGCACGTATATTAAAATTGTCGCTGGCCAACAGTTACTGCTTTGAAGGCGAAGATTTCTCGCAGCACATTGAACTCAATGCTTTGCTGAATGAAGCTCAGTGTCATCACTTTGTACTCTATCCAGGAGAAGGGGCGTTAGCGCATACTGAAGTCGCTGAGAAGCTGACTGAAGGTACCAAGATACGCATTATCTTACTCGATGGTACATGGAAAAAAGCCTATAAAATTTGGCAGTTATCGACCAATCTGCATTCTCTTCCTTTGATACGTTTACCTGATGACCTACAAGGCAACTACCGTATCCGCAAAGCGCCAAGTGACAACAGTTTGTCGACTGTTGAGGCTGGCTATCATATTTTGTCGCTCCTTGAGCCAGAAAACGAGTTTAGGCCACTGATTGAGGCTTTTAACCACATGATAGAGTTTCAGATAAAGCAGATGCCACCGGGGGTGTTTGAGAAAAACTATCTGAGTTAATTAAAATGCCTAGAAAATCACAATGAACTAGCTAAACTATATTTTTAAGCGGCTTAGAAGATCGGTTACCAGATTGATAAGTCGTACCGTGGTCTTCACGGTGCTTCGTATAATCCCGCTGATAGGGTGCGGGAGTCTCTACCTGGAGCCGTAAATTCCAGATTACGAAGAGTTAAGTGCATAGCGCTTTTCTCTTTGTATGTCTGACACTTTTCTAGAGAAAGGCGCTTGTTATACCAACCAAATTGAGTGAGGAGACAAGCGTGCATCAATCCAATTTTATCCAACAACTACCAAAAGTAGAGCTGCACTTACATATCGAAGGGACACTCGAGCCCGAAATGATGTTCGAGTTAGCACAGCGGAATCATATTACCTTGCCTTATAGCACGCCTGAAGAAGTTCAGGCTGCGTATGAGTTTACTAATCTGCAGTCTTTTCTTGATATCTATTATCAGGGGGCCAACGTATTAATTACGGAGCAGGATTTTTACGACTTAACCTACGCTTATGTGACACGTTGTCACCAAGATAATGTCATTCATACCGAGATTTTCTTCGACCCGCAAACTCATACCGAGCGTGGTGTGGCGTTTGAAACCGTGCTCAATGGTATCCATCGTGCATTGCAGGATGGGCGAGAAGAATTTGGTATCAGCAGCCGAATTATCATGTGTTTCTTGCGTCATCTTGATGAAGCGAGCGCGTTTGCAACATTGGAACAGGCGTTACCCCACAAAGACAAAATCATCGCAATAGGATTGGATTCGTCAGAACTGGGACATCCACCAGAAAAATTTTCTCGTGTGTTTGCCAAAGCGAGGCAAGCTGGCTTTCTGACGGTCGCACACGCTGGAGAAGAAGGCCCTTCCAGTAATATTAATGACAGTTTAGAACTACTAAAAGTGAGCCGAGTCGACCACGGTGTACGCTGTGTCGATGACGAGAAGTTGGTTGAACATTTGGCTAAAACGCGCATGCCGTTGACGGTTTGCCCATTATCGAATACCAAATTAAAAGTGTTTGAGCAGATGCAAGATCACAACATTGTTGAACTATTAAGAAAAGGTTTGTGCGTCACCATCAATTCAGACGATCCTGCCTATTTTGGTGGCTACATGACGGATAACTTTCTTGCTGTCGATAAAAGTCATGGTTTAACTTGGGAAGAGCTGGCGCAGTTTACCTTAAATGCGATTGAAGCCAGCTTCATTAGTGCGGAAGAAAAACAGGAACTGACTGCAAAGTTGGATGCCTTTATGGCTGACTAAATAGAATCAGGAGCCATTTGGCTCCTGATTTGTTAAAGCGCAACGATTGCTAGTGTGATGAAAATAGCTGCTGATGCAGGCGCTGGGCATGTCCATCTGTCATCGATGAAATGTAATCGGCGATTACCCTATATCCTTCACTCGGGTCGTGTTTTGCTGCCCACTGCAAACGAACTTGAGTAGGTAACAATCGCTCAGGATCAGCACTGAGCGCTTCGAAAATATCCATGATGATCTGTTGGCCTTTGTACTCGACTACCTGTACATGCGGTACTTGAATAACGTAGTCACTAACGAAGTGTTTAAGAATGTCTAAAGCCTTAGCCATCTTAGGCTCAAGATAGGCATTGAATGAAAGCAGTTCACACGCAAAACAGGCATCAACTGGTTTAATAGATATACTGGTCAATAGCGCGTTGACCATCCCACCAATCGCATCTTTGCGCTGGTAGTGAGTGCCTGCAAACAACATGTCGGTGATGGAATCGATATGTTGTTCAAACCATGGGTCACCACATTCCGATAACTGACTGGCCGCCCCTTCAATCCATTGGTGGCGATTGACCATTCCAAGTACCAAGGCGTCTTCAAGATCATGCACACCGTAGGCGATATCATCGGCCAGCTCCATAATCGAACAATCGATAGACTTATAGCGAGTCTTTTTGTGTTCGGTATCAGGCAGTTTTTCATCGCGCATCGTACTGAAAAGCTGTTTGTCTTTTTCGCTCAGAGGTTCGAGCAACCAGTCAAACAGTGAGCGATCACAATCATAAAGTCCTTTAGCAGGCATCCAGTCGCGTGCACGGAGTTTGCGTTGATGGGAGACACTGTCTGGGAGGGTCACTGCTCGTGTTTGACTGATCATTGCCGGATACTTGATGAGCCCAAGTAGCGTTCGACGAGTTAGGTTCATACCGAAATGTTCAGTGTAAGGTTCGAGTTTAGTGACGATACGAAATGTCTGTGCATTGCCTTCGAATCCACCGTGTTTGCGCATCATGTAGTTAAGTGCAACTTCTCCGCCATGCCCGTAGGGTGGGTGGCCAATGTCATGTGCAAGGCAAAGTGAATCAATCAAACTGTCACTGGGCAGCAGATCACGAAACTCTGGTTGTTTCTTTTTCAATTGCGCGACAATTCCGGTGCCTAGTTGAGCGGCTTCTAATGAATGCGTTAAACGAGTGCGGTGGAAGTCATCGAAACTTTTGCCGTGAACCTGAGTTTTCGCTTGTAGGCGGCGAAAGGCAGCAGAATGAAGAATACGGGCACGATCGCGTTGATATGGGCTGCGGTGGTCATCACGACGAATCTTATGTTCATCATCATGACGTTGATGCCATAAATCGCTGATTTGAAACGTCATAGGCAATACCCCTCTGTTTTTCCTAACCGTACACCGATGCAGAGAGGACTTCAAGTGGCAGAAAACTATGAAAATTTTGCCACTTGATCCATAGGCTAGTCCTTCATACTTAAAATCAAAACAGCAGCCACGGCGAGAAAAGCCGTCATCATCAGAAATACATCGTTGTAGGCCATAATAGCGGCGTCGCGTTGCATGGTCGCAATCAGACTTGCTTGTGCGCTTATTACCTGAGTACAAGATGCCTGAAGTACAGGTGAGTCTTGTCTATGCAGATAGGCAACTGATGCCGAAACGTAAGAAAGTGTTGATTGAATATTTGCTTAACGCGTTCCAGCATCGTAATTAAGTGGCAACAAGCTGTATTAGCTGATCTCGTCTAAAGAGAGCTCGAAGCTTGGTGCGAAGGTATTTAGGAAATATTCCATCTCTGGGGTAAAGCGTTGCTTTAAGGTGACATCTAAGCGTTTTTTCGCCAGCGCATACTCATGATTGCCTGCACTCAGTTCTTCGAGACATTTCAGATAGGCGCAAATGGTATCGGCTTGCTTAACTATCATGGCATCATCGGAATGCGCTTGTTGGGAGATTAAATATGGGGTGAAATCATCGTGAAATTCTTCGGGCAGCATAGATAACAGTTTCTTTTCTGCGGCAGCCTCAATCTTTTTGTATTCTTTGGCTATCTCTGGATTGTAGTACTTAACGGGTGTTGGTAAATCACCGGTTAACACTTCACTGGTGTCATGGTACATACCTAAGATAGCGATTCTTTCTGGGTTAAGGTTGCCGCCAAACTTCTTGTTTTTGATCAGTGCCAAAGCGTGGGCAACGAAAGCAACCTGTAAGCTGTGTTCTGAGATGTTTTCACTTGATACTGAACGCATCAACGGCCAACGCTGAATCAGTTTCATGCGCGCCAAGTGGGCAAAAAAGTGGCTTTCCTGAACAACTTTGTTTGGACTATCTGACATTTCTCTACTCCATGAAATGAAAAAGGGCACTCAGTGAGTGCCCTTTAAGAATATGAGAGATTGAAGCTAATTACTACTGACTATAGGTCGACAGGAAGCGTTCAAAGCGACCGATCGCAACTTCAAGATCTTCGACGTGAGGTAAAGTCACGATGCGGAAGTGATCAGGTTTAGGCCAGTTAAACCCTGTCCCCTGAACAAGCAGCACTTTTTCTTGAACCAAGAAATCGAGCACCATCTTCTGGTCGTCTTTGATGTTGTAAACCTTAGTATCAATTTTTGGGAACAAGTACATCGCCCCTTTCGGTTTGACACACGATATCCCTGGGATCTGGTTAATCAATTCCCATGCGCGATCACGCTGTTCGAGCAGACGACCACCAGGCAGAATCAATTCATTAATACTTTGATAACCACCTAATGCAGTTTGAATCGCATGTTGCATCGGCACGTTAGCACAGAGTCGCATTGACGCTAGCATATCGAGACCGTTTATATAGCCTTTGGCCATATGTTTAGGGCCCGTCATAAACATCCAACCGCCACGGAAACCACACACGCGATAAGCTTTCGACAATCCATTGAACGTCATCACGATGACATCGTCGGTTAGGGTTGCAACGGAAGTATGTGTTGCGCCGTCGTAAAGAACTTTGTCGTAGATTTCATCAGCGAAGATGATAAGTTTATGCTGACGTGCAATCTCGATCACTTCAAGTAGGAAGTCACGGCTGTATACTGCACCGGTTGGGTTATTCGGGTTGATTAATACGATGCCGCGTGTTTTTGGCGTGATTTTACGCTTGATGTCGTCAAGGTCTGGATACCAGTCCGCTTCTTCATCACACATGTAGTGCACCGCATTACCACCGGAAAGAGCAACGGAAGCGGTCCATAGCGGGTAGTCAGGTGCAGGGACGAGCATTTCGTCACCATTGTTTAGCAACGCTTGCATTGCCATAACGATAAGCTCAGAGACGCCGTTACCAATGTAGACGTCTTCGACGTCTAGTGAATGAATTCCCTTGCGCTGATAATGCTGAACGACGGCTTTACGAGCTGAATAAATTCCTTTTGAATCACAGTAGCCTTGCGAAGTAGGCAAGTTACGGATTACATCGACTAGGATTTCGTCAGGTGCGTCAAAGCCAAATGGGGCGGGGTTTCCGATGTTTAGCTTTAGTATTTTATGCCCCTCTTCTTCCATGCGTTTAGCATGTTTTAGTACCGGCCCCCTAATGTCATAGCAGACATTATCGAGTTTCGACGACATCCCGATATTTTGCATTGATTAAAACCTAAAAATAATTGAATTTCTTTATTAAAGTACATCAAAAAGAATTTTTTTAGAATAAAAATCTGGTTGAATGGCAAGAAATAACAACTTGTAGCACGCCCGTTATCACAGGATTTTGCAAAACATTCACCACAACCTTGATTTGAGAGGGGTCTATAAATAGAGTAACCACCTACAATGAATAACAATCCCCATGCATACGAGGCTGATTTGTCTAATTTTCATCAAGCCGTTACTGAACTGATCGAACGCGTAAAGGATGCAGGAGACGGTATCACTCGTCTGGTTCAAGTTCTTGAGGAAAAACCGGACTTTGCGTTTATCGACTGGCTTGAGGCTCAGCCGATTTTCCCTCAGTTCTATTGGCAATCGCGCGATACTCGTGAAGAAGTGGTCGCGCTAGGCCAGTTACATACATTTGTCGACCCTGCGCCCGCTTATGCCATATTGGCTGAAGATCAGCGTATATGGGGAGGGCGTTCATTTGACGGACAGACGAGCAAGAATCGTCGCTGCATGTCTTCGTTCTTTTTTCTACCGCAGATAGAGCTGATTCGCTTTGATAACAGTTGGTCTATTGCGGTGAACTTAACGGCAGAAAAACACCGCACTCTCGCTAGCCTATGCAAGTTGCAGCTTGACGTTAAACCTCTTATGCCCGTTACGGCACATGTCGAAAATATCCAGCATACGCCTGATAAGTTTCAGTGGGGGGAGTTGGTAGATAAAGTCCTGACAGGCATTAGCAATAACGAGTTTAAAAAGGTGGTTTTGGCTCGCAAAACAGAGGTCACGCTTGATGCGCCCTTATGTGCGGCTCAGTTCTTAAAATCAAGCTATCTGCACAATCACCATAGTTTTCACTTTTTACTGTCGTTAGATAGGAAGCATAGTTTTATCGGATCAACGCCGGAGCGTCTTTACCTGCGTCAAGATCAGGAACTTTATACGGAAGCGCTCGCCGGTACGATCGGACGAGGTAGCAATGCCACTCAGGATATGGAACTGGCTAACTGGTTGGCCAACGACAGCAAGAACCTCAATGAAAATCAATATGTTGTAGACGATATTATCGAGCGTCTAACTCCGCACTCTGAACATGTAGAGGTGGAACAAGAGGCTCGCTTAGTTCGTTTACGTAAGGTTCAGCACCTAAAACGCAGCATTCACGCCCACTTGAATAAAGGTGTTAATGGCGTGCAGTTGTTGAGTGCGTTACAGCCAACCGCAGCAGTTGCGGGCTTGCCGCGCAAAGAATCGATGGCATTTATTCAGCAACATGAACCCTTTGCTCGTGGTTGGTACGCAGGCTCGATGGGCTTTATCAGTCACCAGAGAGCTGAGTTTTGTGTCGCAATTCGCAGCGCCCTGATCCTCGATGACCATGTCCAGTTATTTGCTGGTGCAGGTATTGTTCCTGGCTCAGTAGCGGAATATGAATGGCAAGAGCTGGATAAAAAAATGTCGACACTGTTGTCTCTGATATCAGATAACGCACCGTTAGGAGTCGCTTCTTAGATGAACGCGGAAGTTTTAAGTGCTAATCAAGCAGTGATAAACCGCATTTGGAGTCAGGTAATACTTGAAGAACTGACCCGATTTGGTGTGCGTGAAATTTGTATCGCTCCTGGCTCTCGCTCAACGCCTTTGACATTGGAAGCGGATGAAAATCCACAACTAAACCTCCACACGCATTTTGATGAGCGTGGGCTGGGATTTATGGCGTTAGGCCTTGCGAAAGCAAGTGGTAAACCTGTCGCTGTCGTTGTGACATCAGGAACGGCAGTCGCGAATCTTCTTCCCGCTATTGCGGAAGCAAAACTTACTGGCGAAAAGCTGGTGGTGCTTACGGCGGACAGACCCGTCGAACTGGTTGGCTGTGGTGCTAACCAAGCCATCAACCAACTTGGGATCTTTTCTAGCCATGTGACCTGTGCGGTTGACCTACCCAGTCCATCGTTGAATATTCCACTCAATTGGGTGCTAACGACAATCGACCAAGCGCTGGCTGAGCAACAGCAAAAGGGCTGTGCGATTCATGTTAACTGCCCATTTCCTGAACCACTTTATAGCGCTGAACCTAAGTGTTTATACCAAAGCTATAGTGACCAATTGGGCTTGTGGTGGCAAAGCGACAAACCGTTGACGAGTAAGAGTTACCCATTGCAGAGTCCACAACTGAATGTCAGTGATTTTTCGCGAAGAAACGGCCTGATAGTGCTTGGTAGTGTGACGCGCAGTGAAGCATCTGCTGCCAAACAGTTGGCTGAGCGGCTAGGTTGGCCAATCATGTGTGACCCACAGTCCGGACAAAGCTCGGCTTGGTCACACTACGATCTATGGTTGCAGAACAGCAATCAATCGGAAGCCTTACAGCAGTGTGAGTTAGTTTTGCAACTGGGTTCGCGCATCGTATCGAAGCGTCTGAATCAGTGGTTAGCTAAGCATATCAAAACCACTGGTGCTGATTATCACTATGTTGCGCCGAGTTTCGACCGTAATAACGCGAGCCATATGATGCAAGTGCATCATCTTGCCTCTGTAGAGAGTTGGATCTCGCACTTGTTAGCGATATTGCCGCCAATTGCTCAAACGAATTCAGGTTGGGCTGATGAGTTGTGTGCTGTCTCTGAACAGGTCAATAGTTTGGCTTCGTTGCATCTCTCGTGCGATGCGCCTCTATCTGAAATCGCTTTGGCTCTAACCGCGCCTCAACTGCCTAAGCAAGCACAATTGTTTATCGGCAATAGTCTGTTTGTACGCCTTTTGGATATGTTTGCCCGTTTTGATGGCGTTGAAGTTTATAGCAATCGAGGGGCGTCAGGGATTGATGGCATAGTCGCTAGTGCTGCGGGAGTGGTACGGGCAAATAAACAGCCAACGGTTCTCTTCATTGGCGATACATCGCTTTTATACGATATCAACTCATTAGCGCTGTTTACCCATGAGCAAACACCGGTTGTCATCGTGGTGACCAATAATGATGGTGGTGCCATCTTTGATTTACTGCCTGTTCCAGAGCAACAAAAACAAGCTTTGTATCAAATGCCCCATGGCTTTGAGTTTGAACATGCTGCTCGACAGTTTCATCTTGCTTACGCTAAGCCAGAAACGTTGGCGGAATATCAGCAACTGATCGACAACCATGTTGAGAATGGTGTGGGTGGATTGGTTATCGAAGTGCAAACGCCCGCGGAGCAAGCTTCCCGTCAGTTAAGAGAATTTACGCAACAGATTCATGCTTTATAGTCAGGCTTCTCAGCATTTAGCCCATAACCCAGCACAGCCAGTGCTGGTCTTTTTGCATGGCTTACTGGGTTGTGGAAAAGATTGGCAACAGACAATTGATTACCTAAGTGATTACCCTTCAGTTTGTCTTGATTTACCCGGTCATGGCTTGAGTGGGTTGAACAGCTGTAACAATTTTAAAGAGTGTTGTGATCAAATATCTGACACTCTTCTCACCCAGTTCGAGCCTCATCGACCTATAGTACTGATTGGTTACTCAATGGGTGGTCGCATCGCAATGAATGGTGTGGTGAACAATCACTTTGCGGGGCTTAATATTCAGCAATTGATTGTTGAAGGGGGAAACTTTGGTTTGCCATCCCCAATGGATAGAGCAGCAAGGTGGGAGTACGATGTTCAGTGGGCTGAACGTTTTACGAATCAGCCAATTGAACAGGTGCTAAGCGATTGGTATCAGCAGGCGGTGTTTAGTTCACTAAATCATGCGCAAAGACAAAAACTGATCGCTAAACGCAGTGCTAACCTAGGGCCACAAGTGGCAAACATGATGCTAGCGACCTCGCTGGCAAAGCAAGATTATTTGTTGGATGCGCTCAGCTCATCCGCAGTAGCAGTACATTATATTTGTGGCGAGAAAGACGATAAGTTTAGTCAGTTGGCCAAACGAAGCGGTTTGTCTTTCAGCCAAGTTGCAGAGGCTGGGCATAATGTTCATGTTGAACAGCCCCAAGCTTTTGCCGAAATCGTTAAAACTCAAATAAAACAAACCTTTGTATAGTTTGTTTTGAGTCAATTGGTAAACAAACAGGAATCACCATGGCAAAAACAGTCGGTATCTCAGAAGAAGAATTATACGCACCAGTACACTGGAATGACTGCAGCGGTGAATATGAAGATATTCAGTACCACAAATCTGAAGATGGTATCGCTAAGATTACTATCGCCCGCCCACAGGTTCGTAATGCGTTCCGCCCTCAAACGGTAAAAGAGATGATCAACGCGCTTGCCGATGCACGTTATGACGAAGGTGTCGGCGTTATTATCCTTACCGGTTTAGGTGAGAAAGCGTTTTGTTCTGGCGGTGACCAGAAAATTCGTGGCGATTACGGTGGTTACAGAGATGACTCAGGTACGCACCACTTAAACGTTTTGGACTTCCAACGTCAGATTCGTACGTGTCCGAAGCCTGTTATCGCTTCGGTTGCAGGTTGGGCTGTAGGCGGTGGTCACGTACTGCATATGATGTGTGATCTGACGATCGCCGCTGAGAATGCACAGTTTGGTCAAACTGGCCCTAAAGTAGGTTCCTTTGATGGGGGGTGGGGCGCGTCATACATGGCACGTATTGTTGGTCAGAAAAAAGCTCGTGAAATCTGGTTCTTATGTCGTTTCTATGATGCGAAGGAAGCGCTAGACATGGGGCTAGTCAATACCGTGGTGCCTCTAGAAGATCTTGAGAAAGAAACCGTACGTTGGTGTCGTGAGACATTACAGCACAGCCCAATGGCGCTTCGTTGTCTTAAGGCCGCGTTGAACGCAGATTGTGATGGTCAAGCGGGTCTTCAAGAGCTAGCTGGCAACGCAACCATGATGTTCTACATGACTGAAGAAGGTCAGGAAGGTCGCAATGCTTTCAATGAAAAGCGCCGTCCGGACTTTAACAAGTTTCCACGCAACCCATAATTTGTCGTTAATATCTTAGTTCTAATCGTGATAGCAATTCGAGGATGCGTCATCTTTCACGTCCTCGCCTTGCTGTAGAAGCGATAACCTAGATGTTTGCAGACGAACGGGTGAAATATCCAATGCATGCTACATTTATATCAATAATGAAAAGGATATTGCTATGAGATCAGCCAAACTCTATCGCTATGAACTGCCGATGGACAGCGGTGTGATACTGCGTGATCAGAGGTTGAAACAGCGCGAAGGTTTTGTCGTAGAGTTAGCGCTTGATGGTGACACTGGTCTTGGTGAAGTTGCTCCTCTTGCGGGTTTTAGTATTGAGACCATGGATGAAGCCTATTCACAGCTCGTCGAGCAACTGGCTTTGTGGCAACAAGGCGTGGAGCTTAATTTTGATGGTCTGTATCCATCGGTTGCGTTTGGTCTTTCAATGGCGCAAATGGAATTGACGCAACAGCTTCCACAGCACGGTGTGTATCAAGCTGCTCCACTCTGCTCAGGGGATCCTGATGAGCTCATTCCTAAGCTCAACGCAATGAGCGGTCAGAAAGTAGCAAAAATCAAAGTTGGGCTGTATGAGCCTATTCGTGACGGGATGTTAGTGAGTCTATTTTTGGAGTCCATTCCTGACCTCACACTAAGATTAGATGCCAACCGAGCTTGGAGTGCTGAAAAAGCGCAACAGTTTGCCAAGAAGATCGCGCCTTCGTTAAGAGGACGTATTGCCTTTATCGAAGAGCCCTGCCAAGTGCCGGGTGACAGTTTTTCTTTTGCGATTGATACTGGAATTGCTATCGCTTGGGATGAGACGCTTCAGCATGCGATTCGTCGCGATGATTTTAAGCTTGAAGATCTCAATGGTGCTAAAGCGATCGTCATCAAGCCGACTTTACTTGGCTCTGTTGAACGCTGTATCGCGTTGATTCAAAGAGCTAAGGAACTGGGGATCAAAGCGGTTGTGAGTTCGAGTATTGAATCAAGTCTTGGTTTAACTCAGTTGGCTAGACTGGCACATTGGCAGTTACCTGACGAAATACCAGGTCTTGATACTGTGGGTTTGTTCGCTCAGCAGCTAGAAGTTGCTTGGCCAGGTTGCGAATTGCCACTGACTTCATTGTCGGACCAAGCATTGATTTGGCAGTCAGAATGAAAGCAGAGTTATCACCTGTCAATAAATGGGCTCAACTGAGCCCATCTTTGTATGCTTTAGAGACTCCTGAGCAAGGTTACACTTGGCTTGAACTCGCCGAAAAAGTACAACGCCTAGCCGCATCTTTAGGTAAACAAGGCGTATCCGTTGGCGACCTAGTTACTTGCGTGGGTAAGAACAGTCCTCAATTGTTGCTGCTCTATCTCGCCTGCCTCGAACAGGGAGCCATTTGTGCGCTTACTATGCCGCAGAGTGAAAGTGAGCTTAAAAGCAAACTGGCAACCCTGTACCCCAATCCCGACAATGCTTACCTATGGTCGGATCAAGGTACGCCTGTGCCTACGACGGGGTATCATGTTCAAGTGTCAGAGCTTGAAATCGAAGATTGGCACAGCCATTACCAAAACAAATCTATCGCTTCGATTGTATTTACATCTGGTTCAACGGGCATACCGAAAGCGGTTGCTCATACATCGCAGCACCATCTTGCCTCAGCGCAGGGTCTACTTGAAAAATTTCACTTCCAGCCAGGTGATACTTGGTTATTGAGTCTGCCTATGTACCACGTATCTGGTTTAGCGATTGTCTATCGTTGGCTTGCGACTGGCGCAACTCTCAAAATAGGTACAGGTAATTTAAGCGAAGATATTTCGGATGTCAGCCATGCATCACTGGTCGCAACCCAGCTAAAACGCTTGCTCGATAGTAGTGAAACTCTGGCTCTCAGCCATGTTTTACTGGGGGGGAGTCATGTCCCTTTGGAACTAAGCCAGCAAGCCGCTGAGCGCGGGATTGAAACCTGGCTCGGATATGGAATGACAGAAGCGGCCTCAACAGTGACCGCTAAAAAGATAGACGCAGTTTATAGTGCGGGGAGCGTATTACCCAAACGCTTGGTAAAACTGGATGGTCAGCGCATTTACATTGGTGGTGATACTCTGGCTTCAGGTTACTACAAGCAAGGAGTACTGACGCCAATAGCTGAAAATGGCTGGTTTGATAGTAAAGACCTTGGTCAGTGGTTAGGTGACGAGTTGGTGATCATCGGTCGAGCGGACAACCAATTTATTTCTGGTGGGGAGAACATCCATTGTGAGGAAATAGAAGCAGTGCTCAACCAATTAGATGCTATCCAGCTAGCGATTATCGTGCCTATCGAAGATGACGAATATGGACATCGACCTGTCGCGGTATTGCAGTGTGAAAAGTTACCTGAACAAGCGGAGATTGAATTACTGTTACAACTTAAGCTAACTAAATTCAAATGGCCGAAGGCCTATTATCAGATGCCACTGGAACTGTTAGCGGGTGGGATAAAATTATCGCGCCAAAAGGTTAAACAGTGGCTGGAAAGTCAACTTAGTTAATTTCGACATTTCATAGTCCAAATGTGAATTTAGCAATCTTATAACCTTAATTCATAATACCTCTATTGAGATATGGAATTGGATATAAGAAGCAATGAAAGCACTCTTGGTTATCGCCGTGTTACTTCAGATAACGGTTGCCCTGCAAAGTGAGGGTTTAGTTAAGGCATTAGCTGAGCTCTCGGCGTTTTTGCTGGTTGTTACTATCGCCTCAAGCACTAAACAGCAAAAACGTCAATCGCTAGAACTTGATACAGAAAAGCGTTAAACCAACGTAAGCCATGCTAATGACGTGGTTGAAATCAGTATCCACAAAGTCACACCAAACATCAGTGGTTTGGCGCCCGCCGACTTGAGTTTCTCGACAGAAATACCGCAGCCAATCAAGAATAAACAGACCACTAACGCACGTTTCGCTACGTCAAATATGCCCTGATAGAGCGCATCAAATTGGGGGAGGGCATCACTTACCGCGATCGCGATACAGTAAAACAAGATGAAGTATGGAATGGTGACTTTCTTTGAGTCGCTACGGAACAAAAACGCGCTAAACAGTGCAACAGGTATGATCCATAGTGCTCGAGCCAGTTTAAGCGTTGTCGCCGTTGTCAGTGCTTCTTCACCATAAGCAGACGCGGCACCAACCACGGATGAGGTATCATGAATCGCGATGGCTGCCCAGGTGCCAAACGTGTGCTGGTCAAGGTTCAACGCATGACCAATCACCGGGAAGATAAACAGGGCGATAGAGTTAAGAACAAATACCGTCGCGAGAGATAAACCTATCTGTTCATCGCTCGCTTTAATCGCTGGTGATACAGCAGCGATCGCACTGCCACCACAAATTGCTGTGCCAGCAGAGATCAGATACCCCGTCTCTCTGTTGAGACCGATCCATTTTGTAACCCACCAACCAATTACCAAGGTACCAAAAATGGTGGTGACAATCAGGCCGATACCATTCGATGTTACCGCGAGGGCCTGTTCAAACTGAATACCGAAACCTAAGCCAACGATCGAGTAGGCAAGCAGCTTTTTAGTGACCTTGGCGAGATTGAATTCCGCAGGAACAAAGCCAAGTGAAGCGAGCAAGAAGCCAATCACAAGTGCAGTAGGAGAGGTGATAAAAGGGGTCAGGCAAACTGCAAGAGCAAGCCAAAATGGCAACTGTTTGGTTAGCTTATTCATTATTGATTTGGTGAGTTGAGATCAACCGCAAGTGTAGCGTACCCAAAGCGATAAATAGAGCTGAATGTTTTGAACGGCTGTTCAGAAAAACTGAACAGCCGTGTTTTGTTATGATAGACCTAGCGCCAGTCGCCTCTTAGTGTCGAGACCTTTTCAAACATCGTCTCCGTAGACGCTGATTTAGGGTCAACCGGCTCACCCACTTCAATTTCAATCTTTGACCAAAATCGCGTTGGTAACCCTTTACAGGCTGCCCCTTTATGACGGCTGAAGTAACTTCCCCACATGCCCTTTAGCGCAATAGGAATGACAGGAACAGGGCTACGTTTGAGGATCAGATCCATACCGCGCATAAATGGATTCATCTTACCATCGGAGGTCAAGCGACCTTCGGGGAAGATACAGACAATGTGTCCTTCGGCCAGTGCCTGCTCCACTTCTGAAAATGCTCTTACTATTGAGCGGCGATTAGTTGCCGAAATGGGAATAACTCCCGCGCGCTTGAGAAAACGGCGCAAAGGAGGTGCATTGGCATAATCTTCTTCCATTACAAATCGAATGAGCCTTGGACAAACGGCGCTGAGCAACAAAGCATCCATATAGCTGACATGGTTGCAAACCAGTAGAGCGCCCTGTTTATCTGGCAAATTATGCAGATTCTTATGGGTCACTCGGTACATGGTGTGTGTAAGTATCCAGACTAGAAAGCGGACGACAAAGATAGGGACTTGAGAAAACAGGTAAGTCGCCACCAACATGTTGAGTACCGCCAGCAGCAAGAATAACTGAGGAATAGAAAGGCCAATAACAGATAGGCAAATAATTCCTAGAATGGCACTACCGACCATAAATAGAGAGTTGTAAATGTTGAGTGCGGCAATAACCTGTGCCCGTTGATCGACTTTTGCTCGTTGTTGCATCAGCGCATATAGCGGGACGATAAAGACACCGCCAGAAGCACCAAGTAGAAATAGGTATGCAAATACTGGCCACAGCGGTTGGTATGCCACAAAGTCTGAAAAATGAGCAAATTCTGGTAACTGCTGTGGAACCGCTAACGCCATTAATGCGCCAAACACGGTGATCCCAAAACTGCCGAGCGGCACGATACCAACTTCAATGCGATGGTTTGAGAGTTTGTCGCACGCTAGCGAACCTAGCGCAATACCAATGGAAAAGAGCGCAAGTAAAAATGAGACGGCACTTTCACTGCCATTAAGGTAGATCTTAGTGAAGTTAGGAAATTGGGTCAGGTATGCCGCGCCCAGAAACCAAAACCAACTGATGGCCATTAATGAGCGGAAGATTGTCTGATCTGATTTGGCGATGGCGATGGTTTGTTTGGTTTGCTTGATTGGTTGCCAACGGAACTCGAGCGTTGGCGCACTGGCAGGTGCTACAGGAATAGAACGGCTCGCGAGGTAGCCAAGCAGCGCGAAGATAACGACGGACGCTGCCGCGACGTATTTGGCGCTTTCAGAAGAGGCGATAACCCCCGCTCCTAGAGTGCCGATTAAAATCGCGAGAAATGTGCCGGTTTCGACTAAAGCGTTGCCTGGGACTAACTCATTGGGTTTGAGTTGCTGAGGCAGAAGCGCATATTTTACCGGACCGAAAAACGCAGATTGCGTACCCATCAAGAACAGCAGTATCAGCAGTATAGTGTAACTTTCGGTGATAAAGCCGATTGCCCCTAAACACATGATGCCGATCTCAGCGAGTTTAACCTTGCGAATAAACCAAGATTTCTCATATTTGTCAGCCAATACACCCGCGGAGGCTGAAAAAAGGAAAAAGGGCAGAATAAACAGACCTGCCGCGAGATTGATGAATAAATCACTGGAAATGGGTAAGGTACCTGCGCCAGCAAAAGCGACGAACAGCAGCAGAACATTTTTAAAAATGTTGTCGTTGAAAGCGCCGAAAAACTGTGTGACGAAATAAGGCAGAAATCGTTTCTGCCTTAGTAAAGAGCTTTGGCTATCAGACATTAGTGATCCTTAACATTTAGGATGTTACCAATTGGTCAGGTAGTTTGAGAGCAAATTCTCGATCAACTCCTTGCCATCGATAGGCTGATCGCTGAAGAACTTGTCATCGACGCTTAGTAGCGTAATACCGTGCACACCTGACCAAAGCACGCGACTTGCTTTTAGCACATCGGCTTCACTGCGATGAGGGGCAAGTGCTTGTAACAGGTGTTCTAGCATACCAGTCATGGCATTAATTCGTTGTGCTTGCCACTCCGGCAGCGTCTCGCCATTCATATTGTGCTCGAAGATAAGTTGCCAACGATTTGGATGGCGAAGTGCAAAGTCATGATAGCAATAGGCCAGTTCATACAGTGCTGACCGGTTATCTTGACTGCCGTTAACGACATGGTTGGCTTCAGATGATAGCTCGTCTAAGGTCTGCGCTACGACATGCAATAACAGTAAATTGTAGTTTCCGAACACATTGACCAGTGTACTCGGTACATAACCAATCATGGTTGCGATCTTACGCAAGCTAAGCTCATGATACGAATTGGTCGTGAGAAACGCCTTTACCGTTGATAGTGTAAGGGCGATGAGTTCTTCGCGGGTGTGATCGTTTCTTCTTGCCATGGTGAATAATCTAAAATGAACATTGTTCAATATTCTAATGAGCCAATGCCTATAGCGCAACTTTGCTAAGGACAATTTGCAATATTCTGATACATGTCGCGCCGACGTTTTTGTATGAATCTAGTTCCGCTGAGGGTAAGATGTCATAATAAATAAAAATTCAATACCTCGATACGAACTTGAAAGGAAGAATATGAAACGGCTCTTTTCTCTCGTTGCTCTACTTATGGTCTCAGTGGCTATCACGCCGATTGCCGAGGCAAAGAAGTTAGGTGGCGGAAAATCGTTCGGCAAAAGTCTTAAAACTGCGCCTGCGCCAAAACAGCAACAACAAAACACCAATACTATTGGTAAAGATCAAGCAACTAAGACTCAAAGCTCAACCAAGAAAGGCTTGATGGGCGGCCTACTTGGTGGCTTGTTAGCTGGTGGACTGCTTGCTGCCTTCTTTGGTGGTGCATTTGAAGGTATCCAATTCATGGATATCTTGATCATCGGTTTGATTGCTTTTGTTATCTTCAAACTTATGCGTGGCATGCTTGGGGCAAAGCAGGGCAGTATGAATCAGCATCGTCAGCAGCCTGCATTCGGAGGTTCTGCGCCTAAATTTGAACAACCAAATGTACATAATTTCGAGCAGCCTCAGTCAGGTGCACAAAGCGGTGGTTTTGGTTTTGGTGCTCAGAGTGATGTTCCTCATAACTACCCACCGGGTTTCGACCAAGCGGCCTTTATCAATGGATCTCGTGAACACTACCGTATCCTTCAAGGTGCTTGGAACCACAACCAGTTAGATACGATTGAAGAGTATGTTTCTCCAAGCTTATTTGAAGATCTGAAATCAGAACGTGAGAAACTCGGTGGAGAGCAACATACCGATGTGATGTATGTTGATGCTGAAATCGTGCGTGCGGATTATGATGCAAGCAAAGCGCAACTAAGCTTACAGTTTAGTGGTCGTTACCGTGACTCAGTAGAAGGTATTGAAGAGAACATCGAAGATATCTGGCACTTAGAGCGTGATTTAACCACACCAAATGCGCCATGGCTAATCGTTGGTATTCAAGGCTAATACCGATACCTAACCGTTAAAGTTTAACGCCCAAGCTCATAGCTTGGGCGTTTTTGTATTGTCTAAAGCTGTCAATGCTTGGTAGTATTTTTAGCCTAGCTAAAAATCATACTAAGGTAAGTAAAGTGGCTGAATTTAAATACAAAAACCTCACTCAAGAGCAGCAAGACAAACTGGATGCTGCGGCTTTTCGTCGTTTACTCGCGCATCTAGATGACAACAAAGACGTACAAAACATCGATTTAATGATTCTGGCTGGTTTCTGCCGTAACTGTTTCAGCAAATGGTACAAGGCTGAAGCAGATACCCAAGGGGTCGATCTCGATATCGATGATGCACGTGAACGCGTTTATGGCATGACTTACGATGAGTGGAAACAAAACCACCAGCCAAAAGCAACGCCTGAGCAGCTAGCTGCGTTTGAAGCGCGCCAAAACAAGGGTTAATCAACCTGAGTGAATACAAAAAAGCCCCGTTACGCGTAGAGTGAACGGGGCTTTGACTTTTATCGTATTAGGCTAGCTTAATTGGCCAGTGACCTCTAATTCTTCAAGTTTGGCTATGTATGGCTGAAGGTCACCGATGTTCTCTTCAACCCACTCGGCGTTGTAGTATGTATCTAAATAACGTTCACCGCTGTCACACAGTAGCGTCACAATCGAACCTTTTTCACCACGGGCTTTCATTTCGCAGGCTAGCTGGAGTACACCGTATAAGTTTGTACCAGTTGATGCCCCGACCTTACGACCTAGGATTTTTTCTAGCCAGTGCGCCGTTGCGACGGATGCTGCGTCAGGAATAGTGCGCATCTCATCAACAACACCAGGAATAAAGCTCGGCTCAACTCGCGGACGACCAATGCCTTCAATTTTGCTTCCGCAATCGCCAGTGAGATTTTTGTTACCTGTCTTGAAATACTCATGGAACACTGAGTTTTCAGGGTCAACAACACAGAGCTTAGTGTCGTGTTGTTGGTAGCGAATAAAGCGCCCAATTGTAGCTGAAGTTCCCCCCGTACCCGGACTCATTACGACCCAAGTTGGTACTGGGTGATCTTCCATTTCCATCTGACTAAAGATCGAGTTGGCTATATTGTTATTACCACGCCAGTCTGTTGCTCGTTCTGCGTAGGTAAACTGGTCTATATAATGCCCATTCAACTCTTGAGCTAGGCGGTGAGATTCTGCATAGATCTGATCAGAACGATCAACCAAATGGGCTTGACCGCCGTAGAATTCAATCTGCTCAATTTTTTTGCGT
Organism: Vibrio sp. M260112; assembly: GCF_036533775.1. NCBI lineage: Bacteria > Pseudomonadati > Pseudomonadota > Gammaproteobacteria > Vibrionales > Vibrionaceae > Vibrio > Vibrio sp. M260112. The sequence continues at coordinate 34,870 of NZ_JATABH010000016.1, forward strand.
GCGGTACATTTAGGCATCACAGCGATAAATGGTAGGCCAAGTAGGCGAGCAAAATAAGCTTCAGAAACCGCGGTACTACCTGAGGAAGATTCGATAATCGTGGTTTCAGGACCCACCCAACCATTACAAATTGCGTAAAGGAATAGAGAGCGTGCGAGACGATGTTTTAGAGAACCTGTCGGATGTGTACTTTCATCTTTTAGATAAATATCAACGCCTTCGATACTTGGCAAATCGAGTTTAATCAGATGTGTATCAGCACTGCGCTGATAGTCTGCTTCGATTTTTCGTACAGCATTGTTAATCCAGTTATGGTCGGTACACATAGGGTTTATCCTTAGAATCGTTATAGCGTTAATGTAGCGATTAATAGGGAGAAAAACTTTGCTTTTTTTACTCCGTTTTGCTTTATTTGGAGAAAATAATTCTATAAATGTGATTTTATGGATATCGAATTAGACAAAATTGACCGAAAAATACTCGATCTATTACAAAGTGATGGAACATTGTCTCTCAATGAACTGGCAGATGCAGTCAATCTAACAACGACACCATGTTGGAAGCGCATGAAGAAGCTAGAAGAGATGGGGGTTATTCAAAAGCGAGTTGCACTACTCAATCCCGAGAAATTGGATTTGTCGTTCACGGCCTTCGTACTGATAAAAACCAGTGACCATTCCCATGAATGGTACAGCCATTTTGTTTCAACCGCTTCTGAGTTCCCGGAAGTGATGGAGTTTTATCGAATGGCGGGTGAATACGACTATATGATGAAAGTCTTAGTGAAGGACATGAAGTGTTTTGATCGCTTCTACAAAAAACTGGTCAACTCAGTGGAAGGTATTTCTAACGTGACATCTACTTTTGCCATGGAACCTTTAAAATACACCACGGCTCTGCCGATCTGCAGCGATTAAAAGCCTCCCGCAGGAGGCTTGATGGCTTTAGCTGGTAAAACGCATCACACCCTCTTGTACTGCGGTAGCAACAAGATCGCCATTACGATTGTATATTTCGCCACGGACCAGTCCCCGTGTATTGCTTGCAGTTGGACTTTCTATCGCATAGAGAAGCCAGTCATCGACTTTAAATGGTCGGTGGAACCAAATGGAGTGGTCGATGGTAGCGACCTGGAATTTCGGTGTCATCAGAGAGACACCGTGAGGGTGTAGCGCAGTGACAAGGAAGCCCCAATCAGATGCGTAGCCTAATAAATATTGATGGATAAGTTGGTTATCCGGTACTTTGCCGTTGGCTTTTATCCAAAGATATTGCTTGGGATCCGCTTTTTCAGGTTTCAACGGATTCACCACTGTAACCGGTCGCATTTCGATAGGTTTTTCTCCGCAAAACGTTTTCTGCAATTTTTCTGGTAGCAAATGAGCAATGCGGCCAGCAAGCTCTGACTCTGACGCAAAGTGCTCTGGCCCTGGGATATCAGGCATCACATTTTGGTGTTCAAACCCCGGTGCTTCGCCGTGATAAGATGCGGTGAGGTAGAAGATTGGACGCCCATTTTGAATCGCTTTCACACGACGAGTACTGAAACTACGACCATCGCGTAGGTTTTCCACATCGTAAATAATAGGTTTCTCGGGATTTCCCGGATAGAGAAAATAGCTATGAAATGAGTGAACCGTACGATCCGCATCAACGGTGTAGCGAGCCGCTGATAATGCCTGACCGATAACCTGACCACCATAAACTTGTGGTAGCCCGAGGTTTTCGCTTTGACCTCTAAAAAGTCCTTCTTCAAGTTTTTCTAATTGCAATAAATTCAACAACTCGTTTAGAGGTTTACTCATATTTGTGACCTTCTAATACCATATTTGAGACCCATTTTACGCAGTTACTGACAAATAAAACAGCTGTTTAAATTTTAATTGTCATCATAGAACTAACATAGTCAGAACTTTGTCAGTAATCGTTAGCGTACAATGACATTCATATAATAGCCTTCTATAATCCTCGTGAATTTAATTAGTTATAGAGAGGCTTTATGAAAAAGGCACTAGCGTTAGTAATGTCAGTGGTACTAGGTGCAGTATTGGTTGGCTGCCAATCTTCAGAGAAACAAGAGCAACCACGAGTGGATTCAGTGACAGGCACACTTGCTTACCGTGAGCGCATTGCGTTGCCGGATAATGCAGTGGTGACAGTGACTCTACAAGATGTCTCATTGGCGGACGCTCCAGCAAAAGTTATCGCTAAGCATCGTTTTGAAACCAATGGTGCGCAAGTTCCTTTCGAGTTTGACCTCGCTTACGATACTAACAAAATTGAAGCTCGCCACCGTTACAGTGTGAGTGCGCGTATTGAAGTAGATGGTCAGCTTCGTTTCATTACTGATACGTCTTATCCGGTTATTACTGATGATGCACAGACGGACAATGTCAATCTGCGCCTAATCGGTGTGCGTAACTAAAGAGTATTGAATGGCAGCCCATCAGGGCTGCCATTTATATTTTCTCAAGCTCAACTTTCCCTCTTCACTGACTTCAACACCTTCTGCAATAAGCTTGGCTCTTTGTCTCAGTAGATCCTGTCCTTTTAAAGAAATCTTGCCCTGACTGTTAATCACTCGGTGCCAAGGCAACTTGGTCTCTTGTGGAAGATTGCCAAGGGCTTTACCAACGTGACGGGCATAGCTAGGATAACCTGCGCGTTTTGCGATCTCACCATAGGTCGTGACTTTTCCACTAGGAATTTGGTGAATTACAGCAAAGATTTGCATTAAAAACTGGTCCATAATCAGAGTGTCCTAGTACAGAGTTCCAAGGAATGGATAAGGAGAGGGCATGGTATTTTCTACATTTCAGTTCTTAGTGACAACGTTATTGGCTGTGGTTTGTGCTCGGAGTATCAGTCTAAGCGAAGGCGATATCCCCGTTTTAGCCTTAATCATCCCCGCATTGTGGATTTTTCCCCAAGGCGGTGTGGTCGGTCTTGTATTGATGGCCGCGATGACCACTTATGGTCTTACACTACCTCATCAACCGTTTACGTTATCCGTGAGTCTATGGGTACTGTTCCCGTTATTAATGGTCGCATTTTCTAAACGAAGCAGCTTGGGGGTCGTGCTGACAAGTGCTTTGATCGTGACGACCTTAATGGTGGGGATTATGGTGACACAAGCGGGAGGAAAGCTCGCTGGTGAACCCGTTGTCACCTTTGTCCAAACTATTGCCGTGATTGCTATTTGGTGGTCAGTCTCTCACTGGAAGCCATCCAACAAACATAGCTGGTGGGCTCTGGGTTTAATTCTGCCGTTATGGATAGCTGATTTGTCTTACGCCGCGCTGTTGGCTCTATGTATTACAGGCATTATGGCCTCGATGGAAAGTTTGTCGAAGTTGACCTCATTCCGTTGGAGTAAATTGTTATGTTGGACACTACCAACGGTTGGCTTCGCTGCCTTAGTCGTTACCCCTACCATCGAAGTGCCCAATCCCGTGTTTGTCGTGTGGATCTGTTTGCTCGGTACAGCTTGGATGACAGACTACATTTTGCGAAGTGTTGAACAAGAGCAAGACATATAAATAGTCAATCAGAGTTCGATGTATATGCGGTTGGCATATTCAACTATGTGTGTCAAAATTGCGCATGTTTTGAACGGTGAGTGGGTTGATAAGGACAATACTTTTAAACAAGTGCTTGTTTGTCCGACACTTTAGTTCGGCATCCGACTCGATGATATCCCCAGGGCATCTTTGTTCCTTGGTCATCTTTGAGATAAGAGAATTCATAACTATTCAAATAGGAACAAGCAAGGATGACCTACCTCTGGCGCATGTGGTGCACTGTGTTTTGCATGCTATTGATACCCACAACGTACGCAAACACCAAATATAAGGTCGCGATGGAGGCGGATGATGTCGTCTCACGGATACTTTTTGATGCTGTTTCTGAGCAATTTGGGTTGCAGGTGGAGTATGTCTATTATCCAAGCTTTAATAGCATCCTAAATGCCGTAAAAACTTCGCAAGCCGATTTTGCCGCCAACGTTACTTATACTACTGAGCGCGCTGAGTTTTTTGAGTTCTCAAGCCCAACCAATATTGAATACACCTATCTTTTTAGTTTGATTAATGCCGACTTGGATGAAGTCTCAACCGTCGGAGTACCCGCCGGAACCATTTATGGCGAGTTGATTCACGCTAACTATCCAGAAATGAGCTTGGTAGAATATCGTGGACATGACCAAGCTAAATCCTTGATTGAGTCAGGGCAAGTTGATGGTGTTGTTGACGCGATCAATCAGTTAAAACCCATGCTTCTCGCGGGTTACGATGCACAATTGCTTAACCATCAACTGATGATTAAGCCCGTTTCAATTATTGCGCCAAAAGGCAAACATCAAAACTTACTCAAAACGATTGAACATTATGTGCACGGCGCAGAGGTACAAAAACTTCTGCGCGAGTCGGTGAAGCAGTATCAATTTGATTTGAGAAAACAGGCGTTACGTCAGGATGTTATTGATAGCCTGATCAACTATCAAAAGCCCTTGAGAGTCAAGATTGAAAATATAGGTCAGTACGCCAAATACGAACCAGACGGTAGTATCAGTGGCATTACTGCCGATGTGGTTTTACAGGCGTGTGAGATTCTGATGCTCAGATGTAACCTCATAAGTACCTACGATGAATCTTGGGAGAGCATGTACCGTGATTTGATCGAGCAAGAGATTGATGTTCTATCACCTATTGTGGCTTCTGAATCACGCAAGAACATCGCGTATTTTAGCGTGCCTTACTATTTCCCAGAAGCCATCCTGGTCAAAAGGGAAGGGTACAAAGAGAATGTTTACAGCAACGTCTCAGAGTTAATCGCCGAGAGAATTGGCGTGATCCGAGACGACTTCTACCAAGAGTTACTTTCGCAGCGTCTACCTAACAAAGTCCTCCATGCTTACCCAAGTGGTGATGCAATCTATGAAGCGCTATTAGACGAAAAAATTGATTATTTGGCGGTCAGCCGAGCTAACTTCAATAAACGACTACGCGAATCCAATGATCTACTTCCACTCGCAGAGGAAACATTGATTGGCAGCTACTACAAATCACCGATTGCGATAGGTTTTGCCAAGAACGATCTAGGAGAAACGCTAGCGCCACTCTTTACTCGAGCAATCAAAATGATCGATGTTGAGCGCATCATCAGCAAATACGATTATCAACCGGACTGGAAAGCCACCTTACATGCAGAACAGGCGTTTTCACGAAATAGCCAGTTTCTCTTCTTATTGGTGCTAGGATTTTTAGTGGTCGTGGCAATGTATCTGCATAGCCAATCAAATACCGATAATCTAACCAGGTTACGTAATCGTCGAGCGCTAAAGCAGAAATATAGAAGCGGCATCAATGGGGATGAGACCTTAATCTATTTAGATGTAAATCGATTCAAACAGATCAATGACAGCTATGGTCATGAAGTCGGTGACCAAGTGTTAAAAGCGGTGGCGAGCTACATTAGTCGTTATTGGCGTGGATCGAGCTATCGAATTGGTGGCGATGAGTTTGTGCTTGTCGGTAAGGTTACGCCAGAAGAGGTCAGCAAGTTAAAAAGCCAGTTTGAGTTGTTTCCGTTCGCTTCTGATGACAAAAGCATTGCGTTTAATGTCTCCCTAGCTTTCGGTGCTTCACCTTCAGGAAGACACTTTATGAGCATTGAAGAAGTGATACATGAAGCCGATGTAGAAATGTATCAGCACAAGCAAGCGCAAGCAGACGGAAAAAATGGGGCGAGACAAGCTGCGAAAGTGGTTTCTCTTAACTCATAGTGGTTACTCACTAAGCAGTTGAATCGAAAAGATGACTTTTCTGCCTTGTTTGACTTGAAATAGCCCTGAGGATGACTGATAATCCCCTCACTCCTTAGCTCTGCTAAGGAAAACGAATCTATGGAGGCCCTGGTCCTCCCGCAACAATAGCTCGTGAACTCGGTCAGGTCCGGAAGGAAGCAGCCGCAGCGAGTGACTTGTGTGCCGGGATGTGGCTGGGGCTTCCACCCATTAAAAACGCCGCTTTTATTAGCGGCGTTTTGCTATCTGCTACTTTTTAATTTTAATCCTTTCCTTTTTGTCTAAACATTAGAATTCTCGTTTAGAACTTATTCCAACCCGCATTAACTATTTTCCCTCGATCAGATTGTTCTGATAAAAAATCTAAATAAACCCACATGTATTAATGATGGGAATATCTATCATTTGGTTGATAATTGGGATTAATGTCTGAAATATGATAATTAGACTTTAGTAAATTTAAGTGAAGTGACTAAGTTCACAGAACGCAATTTTGCCAAAGGCAAATGTAGCTATTTGTTATCTAGATTGCATTACTTTTGTAAAATTTCCGCACAATATATAGCATAAGATGCTAAAAAAGCTTCTTATTAGATAATATGGCACTTCAATCTGCTTGGGAGAGAATTTTTATTTTATTCAACTAAGGAATTCTTGATACCTAGAGATTCTTACCAATTTATTGACGTAATCGGGTGTATATACGACTTTTTGCTACATTTTTATGGCAAATTACTTCAATGATTGCTAATGTGTGCCGCAATCTTTGTATTATTTTAGATTTTTATGCTTAATTTTTGAGCTAAACAGTTCTAAATCACTGGCCGTTCTAGTGAGATACAAAGAAGTCATGGATGCAATACATAAAACTCGGAGTTTAATGCATGTACAAGAATAAAATCACACAAGCCCTACTTCTAGGCGCTGGTTTGGCAGTGGCTGCCACTTCTACTACTACACTTGCAGCAGATGTTCCTGCTGGCACTCAACTAGCTAAAGTTCAAGAACTGGTCCGTGGTAACGGTTCTGAAGTTGCGTCTCTTGACCCACATAAAGTTGAAGGTGTTCCAGAGTCACACGTTCTACGCGACTTAATGGAAGGGCTAGTGATTCAAGATGGTCCAGGTAACACAATCCCTGGCGCAGCTGAGTCTTGGACTACAGAAGACAACCAAACTTTCACTTTCAAAATCCGTAAAGACGCTAAATGGTCTAACGGTGACCCAGTAACTGCGTACGATTTCGAATACAGCTTCAAGCGTGCAGCAGATCCAGCGACAGCATCACCATACGCTTGGTACATCGAATATACAAAGATGAAGAATGCTAAAGACATTATTGCTGGCAAAAAAGACGTAAGCGAGCTTGGTGTTAAAGCTGTTGACGATCACACTCTAGTACTAGAAACCGAAGTACCACTACCTTACTTTGTTAAGATGATGGCACACACAACAATGTACCCAGTTCACAAGGCAACTGTTGAAAAATTCGGTAGCGGTTGGACTAAACCAGGTAACTTCGTTGGTAACGGTGCATTCGTACTTTCTGACTGGGTTGTGAACGAGAAAATCGTACTTGAGCGCAACACAAATTACTGGGACAACAAAGACACAGTCATTGATAAGGTAACTTTCCTACCTATCGAAAACCAAAACGCGGAAATGAACCGCTTCCTATCTGGTGAAATTCACCTAACATACGAAGTGCCAAACGAGCAATTCCGTCGTCTATCTAAAGATTACCCAGAGAACGTTGTTGTTTCTCCAAACCTATGTACTTACTACTACGGTTTCAACACTCAACGCCCTCCATTTGACGATGTACGCGTACGTAAGGCACTGTCTTACACTATCGATCGTGACATCATCACTAACGCAATTCTTGGTCAAGGTCAGAAGCCAGCATTCGCGCTGACTCACAGCGGTATCACAGGTTTCTCTCCTGAAGCGCCTGAGTACGCATCTCTATCTCAAAAAGAGCGTATAGAGAAAGCGAAAGAGCTTCTAGCAGAAGCAGGCTTTGGTCAGGGTAAACCACTAGACTTCACACTTCTTTACAACACTTCAGAGAACCACAAGAAGATCGCTGTAGCGGTACAATCTATGTGGAAGAAATCTCTAGGTGGTTTCGTAAACGTGAAACTTGAAAACCAAGAGTGGAAAACGTACCTAGACAGCAGCAAGCAAGGCAACTTTGACGTTCGTCGTGCGGGCTGGTGTGCTGACTACAACGAAGCATCTACTTTCCTAGCAATCGCTATGACTGAGAATGGTTCAAACGATCAGAAATACTCTAGCGCTGTTTTTGACAAAGCGATGAACGACGCTGTAAACGTAGCGAAAACGGATGAAGAACGTAATGCGTTCTATGCAATTGCTGAAGCTCAGCTTGCGCAAGACATGCCAATCGCTCCGATTTACCAGTACGTTCAGCCTCGCCTAGTGAGCACAGTGGTAGGCGGCTATCCTGATCAGAACCCTCAGGACAATATCTACTCAAAAGATATGTACATTATTAAAAAATAGTAATTTGAAGTAGATAAGAATGCGCCCATAGCCTGCGCTATGGGTGCATTTTTTTAGATGTGAGATGCATTATGTTGAAGTTAATTTTTACTCGTATTGTGGAAGCAATTCCGACCTTACTTGTCCTAATAACCGTTTCTTTTTTCCTTATGCGTTTTGCTCCAGGTAACCCTTTTTCATCAGAAAAGACTTTGCCACCTGAAGTAATGCAAAACATCAATGAGAAATATGGTCTAGACAAGCCTTTATTTGAACAATACACCACCTATTTAGGCAATATTTTGCAAGGTGATTTTGGCCCTTCATTCAAATACAAAGACTACACCGTTAATGAGTTAGTCGCTGAAGCATTACCAGTTTCAGCTAAAGTGGGCTTTTACGCGTTTATTTTTACCGTGATCGTCGGTGTGGCGGTCGGTACACTGGCTGCACTGAAACAGAATACTTGGCTTGACTATTCGGTCATGTCCACGTCCATGATAGGGGTGGTGTTACCCTCCTTCGTATTTGCTCCTGTTCTGATTTATATCTTTTCGATCGGCTTAGGCTGGTTCCCTGCGGGCGGTTGGAACGGTGGTGCGATTGAGTACATGGTACTTCCAGTGTTAGGTATGTCATTCCTGTACATTGCGACCTTTGCTCGTATCACTCGTGGTTCAATGATTGAAACTCTCAACAGTAACTTTATCCGAACAGCACGAGCTAAGGGCTTGAGCTACCGTTACATTGTTCTTAAGCATGCGCTGAAACCTGCACTGCTACCTGTAGTTTCTTACATGGGTCCTGCATTCGTAGGTATCATTACTGGTTCTGTTGTTATCGAAACGATCTTTGGTCTGCCAGGTATTGGTAAGCTATTCGTTAACGCAGCATTTAACCGTGACTACTCGCTAGTAATGGGAATTACCATCCTAATTGGTTTCCTATTCATCTTGTTCAACGCTGTTGTTGATATTTTACTAGCGTTAATCGACCCGAAAATCCGTTACTAACAGGGAAGTATCGTTATGTTAACGAAAAAAGAGAATCTAGAAGCGATCGAAAAATTCTCAGAGAATCTTGAGATTGAAGGTCGCAGTTTATGGCAGGACGCGCGAATCCGCTTTATGCGTAACAAAGCGGCTATGGTGAGTCTTTTCATCCTATTTATCATGACATTAGCGGTGATTTTCTTGCCAATGATCGCGCCATACACGTTCGATGATACGGATTGGTATGCGATGCACGTTGGGCCAAGCGCGGAACACTGGTTTGGTACTGATAGCTTAGGTCGTGACCTATATGTTCGTACCCTTATTGGTGGTCGTATCTCGTTAATGGTTGGTGTACTAGGCGCACTTGTCGCTGTACTTATTGGTACACTTTACGGCGCGGCATCTGGCTTCATTGGCGGCAAAGTAGACCGTCTGATGATGCGTGTACTAGAGATCCTATACGCGGTTCCATTTATGTTCCTAGTTATCGTACTAGTTACATTCTTTGGTCGTAATATCATCCTTATCTTCGTAGCGATTGGTGCCATTGCATGGCTTGATATGGCGCGTATCGTACGTGGTCAGACTCTAAGCTTGCGTAGTAAAGAGTTTATTGAAGCTGCCCATGTTTGTGGTGTGAGCAAGTGGAAAATCATCACTCGCCATATCGTACCAAACGTATTGGGTATTGTAGCGGTTTACTCAACGCTGCTTATTCCTAGCATGATTCTAACGGAGTCATTCTTATCATTCCTTGGTCTTGGTGTTCAGGAGCCAATGACAAGTTGGGGCGCACTACTTCAAGAAGGGTCACAGACAATGGAAATTGCTATCTGGCAACTTTCATTCCCAGCAGCCTTTATGGTCGTGACTCTATTTTGCTTCAACTATGTTGGTGATGGTCTGCGTGACGCGCTTGACCCGAAAGACCGCTAATTAAAAGTATAAAGATTAAGGAAGCAATGATGAGTCTATTAGATGTCAAAGACTTGCGTGTCGAATTCACCACTCAAGATGGTATCGTCACCGCAGTAAACGATTTGAACTTCTCTCTCAAGCAAGGTGAAACACTTGGTATTGTAGGGGAGTCTGGTTCAGGTAAATCTCAAACTGTATTCGCAATCATGGGACTGTTAGCTAAAAACGGTATCATCTCAGGTAGCGCTAAGTTTGAAGGTAACGAAATCCTTAACCTACCAGAAGCTGCTCTGAACAAGGTGCGTGCAGAGCAGATTGCAATGATTTTCCAAGACCCAATGACCTCACTTAACCCATACATGAAGGTAAGTGAACAGTTGATGGAAGTTCTGATGCTGCACAAAGGCATGGGCAGAGCAGAAGCGTTCGAAGAGTCTGTACGCATGCTAGAAGCGGTGAAAATTCCCGAAGCTCGTAAGCGTATTACTATGTACCCGCATGAGTTTTCTGGCGGTATGCGTCAGCGTGTAATGATCGCGATGGCACTACTATGTCGTCCGAAACTGCTTATCGCCGATGAACCAACAACGGCATTGGACGTGACTGTTCAAGCGCAGATCATGGATCTATTGAACGAGTTGAAGCGTGAGTTCAACACGGCAATCATCATGATCACCCACGACCTGGGTGTTGTCGCGGGTTCATGTGACAAAGTACTCGTTATGTATGCAGGTCGTACCATGGAGTATGGGTCAGTCGACGAAATCTTCTACAACCCAAGTCATCCTTACGCTGAAGGTCTACTTAAAGCGATTCCTCGTCTTGATACTGAAGGCGAAATTTTGCCAACAATTCCAGGCAATCCACCGAACTTACTTCGTTTGCCACCTGGCTGTCCTTATCAGGAGCGTTGCCACCGTGTAACAGATCGTTGTAAGAGCGAAACGCCAATCCTAACTCCGTTTGGAGATGGGCGTCAGCGCGCATGTTTTTCTGATTGGGAGGCTTGGAACAAATGAGTTTAGAGAACAAATCGTTATTGTTGGACGTAAAGAACCTAAAAGTTCACTTTAACATTGCTGCCAAGTCAGCATGGCCATGGGCTAAGCCTGCTAACCTTAAAGCGGTAGATGGCGTAAACGTTCGTCTATACGAAGGTGAAACGCTTGGCGTAGTAGGGGAATCAGGCTGTGGTAAGTCGACCTTTGCACGTGCAATCATCGGCTTAGTCGAAGCGACCGACGGTGATGTAATGTGGCTTGGTCAAGACTTGACTAAGATGAAAGAAGTGCAGCGCCGCGAAACTCGTAAAGAGATTCAGATGATTTTCCAAGACCCACTCGCGTCTTTGAATCCACGTATGACGGTTGGCGATATCATTGCGGAACCTTTAGAAACGTTCTACCCAGAGCTATCTAAGCTAGAAGTGAAAGATCGTGTAAAAGAAATGATGGCTAAAGTCGGTCTACTACCGAACGTTATCAACCGTTACCCACACGAATTTTCTGGTGGTCAATGTCAGCGTATCGGTATTGCTCGTGCACTGATCCTAAAGCCTAAGATGATCATCTGTGATGAACCTGTATCGGCGCTAGACGTATCGATTCAGGCGCAGGTCGTTAACTTGCTTAAAGAGCTTCAGAAAGAACTTGGACTTTCGCTGGTATTCATCGCTCACGACTTGTCAGTTGTAAAACACATTTCCGATCGTGTGCTGGTTATGTATTTAGGTAACGCAGTAGAGCTTGGTGAGTCTGACGCTTTGTTTGCAGATCCTAAGCATCCATATACTCGCGCACTTATGTCTGCGGTACCAATCCCAGATCCTAAGCTAGAGCGAGCTAAGCACATTGAAATGCTTGAAGGTGATTTACCATCGCCAATCAATCCACCTTCTGGCTGTGTTTTCCGTACTCGTTGCCCACAGGCAACCGATGCGTGTGCGAAGACTAAACCAACGATTGAAGGTACCGATGTTCACGCTGTTTCGTGTTTACACGTAAGCGTATAACTCGCTTTGTCACTATTAACGCGGCGTCCTAGAGGACGCCGCGTTTTTGTGCCTGACCTCTACTCATCAACCAACTAATTCAAATAATTTGAACAACTAAACCAAGACTGCCTAATTAATCTTATCGAGGTTTCTTTTTATACTGAACTCATCAACATATTGGCGTGAGGAGTGGAAGATGGGCAAACTAGTCGAAGGCGTGTGGCACGATGTTTGGTATGACACCAAATCAAACAACGGCAAATTTGTACGCGAAGATGCGGGTTTTAGAAACTGGATAAAAAATCAACCCGATGCGCAGTTTCAACCAGAGTCTGGTCGCTACCACCTATTTGTCTCTCTTGCCTGTCCTTGGGCACATAGAACCCTTATCTTTCGCAAGCTCAAAGGTCTAGAAGAGCATATCGATTTAACCATTGTTTGCCCAGACATGATGTCTGAAGGCTGGCAAATGGGACTGCCAGAGCCACTTTTTGGTCATACTTGCCTGCATCAAATTTACACCCAAGCGAAAGCAGATTACACAGGGCGAGTGACGGTGCCTGTGCTGTGGGACAAGAAGCACAACACCATCGTTAGCAATGAGTCTTCAGAAATCATCCGAATGTTTAACTCAGAATTTAACCACATTACTGGCAATATGGATGATTACTACCCAGAGCACGAGCGAGCGTTAATTGACGAGTGGAATGCTTATATTTATCCAAACGTGAACAATGGTGTGTACCGATGTGGATTCGCGACAACGCAAGATGCGTACGAAGAAGCGTATGAAGGTTTGTTTGCCTCACTAGATAGGCTGGATGCCCACTTAGCCAATCATCGCTATTTAACGGGATCTAAAATTACTGAGGCAGACTGGCGTTTATTTACGACTTTGATCCGTTTTGATGCGGTTTATGTCGGCCACTTCAAATGCAATAAACAACGTATCGCGGACTATCCAAATCTTAACGGATATCTCAAGGAGCTATATCAGATTCCAGGTATTAAGGAAACCACAGACTTCTACCATATTAAGAGACATTACTATTACAGCCACACTGGAATTAACCCAACTCAAGTTGTGCCAAAAGGCCCCAAACTGGATTTAGACACGCCTCACGGCAGGGATAAAAGTTAACGACTCAGCAAAAACGCCACACAAGTGGCGTTTTTTTCAGTTTTATACGGCGAGTCACGATTTTAGTCACCAAATTGCGTAATCTTATGACAGTAAAGCCAAAGTTTGAGGACTGAGGGATGGATATCAACGGATTAGTCAACGGCGAACACCTGATGTGGAATCTTTTTGTTTCCTTGTTACTCGGTGCGATTGTCGGTACTCAGCGTGGTTGGGTAATGCGTAACAGTGTTGAGGGCAGTCGGGTTGCAGGTATCCGTACTTTCTCATTGGTCGGCCTTCTCGGTGGGCTTACGGCAATTTTGGCGAAGCTCTATTCGCCATTACTGATTGGCTTTGCGTTGATCGCTTTAGTCGTCTTGGCTTGTATCGCGTTCGTTGTTCAACAAAAAAAGAACGCCGACGTGAGCATCACTGGCGTGGTGAGTCTACTGGTCACGTTTGTGCTAGGCATACTCGCTGTATCCGGTGAAGCTGTGTTGGCAGCCGCATCCGCTGTGGTGACGGCGGTCGTTTTGGATAACAAAAGAGAGTTGCACCAAGCGCTACAGCGACTTAAAGAGTATGAATTGGATGCGGGATTACGCTTATTGCTGATTTCCATCGTGATGTTACCTTTGCTGCCGAATGAAACCTACGGCCCTTGGAATGCGCTCAATCCCTATGAAATATGGTGGATGGTGGTACTGATTGCCAGTATCTCATTTGTTGGTTATTTCGCGATAAAAATCGGTGGCGCGAAACGAGGTATCTTGTTTACCTCGGTGTTTGCGGGTTTAAGTTCTTCGACTGCGCTTACACTCCAGTTTTCTCATCTATCACGTGAACAACCAAATATAAGTCCTCTGCTCGCGAGTGGCATTTTGCTCAGTTGTGGAACTATGTTCCCGCGTCTCTTAATTGTACTTTCCGTGATTAACCCTCAGCTAGTTACCTTGCTATGGCCAATTGTCATCGCCATGATGATCGCGCTTTATCTGCCAGCATGGTGGGTTTGGCGTAAAAGTGGCGTTAACAATATTGAACCTTCAAACAAGCAAGCCAATCCCCTTGCTCTGCAATCAGCGTTGTTTTTTGGTGTGATATTGGCGGTGATCATGTTGCTATCTCAAGCACTATTGCAATGGTTCGGCGATACCGGCGTTCTACTGCTCTCCGCTTTATCGGGTATCACAGATGTTGACGCAATATCCTTGGCTTTAAGTCGTCAGAGTAACGATACCCTGAGTGTTACAACCGCTATGCTAGGCATCATTATTGCCGCTTCGGTCAACACGGTGGTCAAAATGGGTATGGTGGTGGCTATCGGCGATAGACGGCTGTGGATTAGGGTTGCGCCCATTATGGTCGGGTGCGTTGCGACTGGCGGTGCGATGTACTTAGCGATGTATTGAGCGGATTTGAATAAAAGAAACCCCCGCCGAAGCGAGGGTTTATATCACTAATAAGAGATAGGGTTAGTTAACCGCTTTCTCTTCCGCTTGTTCTGCTTGTTCTGCTTGAGCTGCCTGAATCGCTGTTAGTGCAACCGTGTAGACGATATCGTCAACGAGAGCACCGCGAGAAAGGTCGTTTACAGGCTTACGCATACCTTGAAGCATTGGACCGATAGAGACTAGGTCTGCTGAACGCTGTACCGCTTTGTATGTCGTGTTACCAGTGTTTAGGTCTGGGAATACGAATACTGTTGCTTTACCCGCTACTGGAGAGTTTGGTGCTTTAGAAGCCGCTACGTTTTCCATGATCGCTGCGTCGTATTGTAGAGGACCGTCGATAACAAGATCAGGACGCTTCTCTTGAGCAATCTTAGTCGCTTCACGTACTTTGTCTACATCAGCACCCTTACCAGATTCACCAGTAGAGTATGAGATCATTGCAACGCGTGGTTCGATACCGAATGCTGCTGCTGAATCAGCAGACTGGATAGCGATTTCCGCCAACTGTTCAGCTGTTGGATCTGGGTTGATCGCACAGTCACCGTAAACCAGAACCTGGTCAGGAAGCAGCATGAAGAAAACAGAAGATACGATAGACGCATCAGGTGCAGTCTTGATGATTTGGAACGGAGGAACGATAGTGTTCGCAGTCGTGTGAACTGCACCAGAAACTAGACCGTCTACTTCGTTATTTTCAAGCATCATAGTGCCTAGGAACACTGAGTCTTGTAGCTTCTCACGAGCAACAACTTCAGTCATACCTTTCGCGCCACGTAGCTCAACGAGACGCGCGACGTAATTTTCACGTACTTCATCAGAGTTGATGATCATTACGCCCGCACCGAGTTCGACGCCTTGCTGCGCAGCAACACGTTTGATCTCTTCTGGGTTACCCAAAAGCACACATTCAGCGATACCACGCTCTGCACAGATAGCCGCAGCTTTAACTGTACGTGGCTCATCACCTTCAGGAAGAACGATACGTTTACCTGCTTTACGAGCGAACTCAGTTAGCTGGTAACGGAATGCTGGAGGGCTTAGACGACGAGACTTCTTAGTACCTTCAGTCATAGACTCGATCCAGTTGCCATCGATGTTGCCAGCAACGTGCTCGTTAATGAACTCGATACGCTCTTTATCGTCCGCTGGAACTTCAATGCTGAAACTCTGTAGGTTCAGAGAAGTCTGCCAAGTGTTACCTTGCGCTTTGAAGATAGGCAGACCTGAATCGAACGCAGGCTTACATAGGCCAACGATCTGTTCTGGGATATCGTAACCGCCAGTCAGAAGGATTGCACCGATTTCAACACCGTTCATTGCAGCTAGAGCCGCAGCAACGATGACGTCAGGACGGTCTGCTGAAGTGACTAGCAGTGAACCTGGCTTGAAGTGTTCAATCATGTTTGGTAGCGAACGTGCACAGAAAGTGATGCTCTTAATGCGGCGAGTTTTAATATCACCAGCATTGATGATATCCGCATTCAGGTGCTTAGCCATATCGATAGCACGTGTCGCGATTAGGTCAATGCTCCATGGCACACAACCTAATACACGGATTGGAGATGTGTTAAAGATCTCCATTACTTTCATTTCGTTTTGCTTCGCACTATCAGCATCGTCAAAGATTTCTGATAGGTCAGGACGCGTACGACCTGCTTCATCAACAGGCGCATTCAGTTTGTTGATGATAACGCCTGAAATGTTCTTATTCTTAGTACCACCGAAGTTTGAACATGCAACTTCGATGCGCTCTTTAAGCTGCGCAGGGTTGTCTGTGCCAGGTGTTGCAACAAGTACGATCTCTGCACCAAGTGTTGCTGCAATTTCTGCGTTCACTTGGTTAGCGAATGGGTGTTTACGAGTAGGTACAAGACCTTCGATTAGCGTTACGTCAGCATCTTTGTTGATTTGGTTGTAACGCTCAACCACTGTTTCTAGCAGCTCATCCATGTTGTCGTTACCGATTAGGCTTTCAGCAACAGACATCGCAAGAGGTTGGCCGATCTTCACATCGCTGTTTGAACCAACGATAGTTGAAGTTAGATCAGGTTGATCGCCACCAGAACGCGGCTGACAGATTGGTTTGTAAAAAGAAACTTTAACGCCTTTGCGCTCCATTGCGCGAAGAACACCCATGCTTACGCTAGTAAGACCAACACCAGCACTTGCAGGGATAAGCATAATAGTACGAGACATTCGTAGAGTACCTATAGCTATTGGGGATAAAAGCTCAACTATTATTCCTTGCACTGCAAAGAATAGGAGTTGAGCCCCAGAATAAGAAAACCGGCTGCCTATTTAGCAGCCGGTTAAGTCAATTAAAGACCTGCTAGACGTGCAGTGTCTTCAGCGATAACTAGCTCTTCGTTAGTAGAGATAACCATTGCTGGGATACGGCTGTTCGCAGTAGTGATAGTACCTTCGCCGCCGAAACGTGCTTTAAGGTTAGCTTCACCATCAACTTCGATACCGAAGATACCTAGGCGGTTTAGAACCATTTCACGGATAGGGCCAGAGTTTTCGCCGATACCGCCAGTGAAAGTGATTGCGTCTAGACGGCCGTCAAGAGAAGCTGTGTAACCCGCTACGTACTTAGCTAGACGGTGACAGAACACGTCCATAGCACGAGTTGCTTCTTCTTTCTCACCGTAGTTGTCTTCAACGAAACGACAGTCAGAAGTCACTTCTGTTAGACCCGCTAGACCAGACTCTTTAGTTAGCATGTTGTTGATTTTCTCAACTGAGTAACCAAGAGTGTCGTGTAGGTGGAAGATGATTGCAGGATCGATGTCACCACAACGAGTACCCATTACTAGACCTTCAAGAGGAGTTAGACCCATAGAAGTGTCTACTGACTTACCGTTCTTAACCGCACATACAGAAGCACCGTTACCTAGGTGACAGTTGATGATGTTTACTTCTTCAACTGGCTTGCCAAGGATGTTAGCTACTTCACGTGTGATAAATAGGTGAGAAGTACCGTGCATGCCGTAACGACGGATACCGTGCTCTTTGTACAGGCTGTATGGAAGAGCGTATAGGTAAGACTCTTCTGGCATCGTTTGGTGGAAAGCAGTGTCGAACACAGCAACGTTTTTCAGCGCTGGGAAAGATTTTTGAGCTGCTTTGATACCGATGATGTGAGCAGGGTTGTGAAGAGGTGCCAGCGTTGCACAGTCTTCGATGCCTTTAAGTACGTCGTCAGTAATTAGTGCAGACTGAGTGAACTTCTCGCCGCCGTGTACAACACGGTGACCGATTGCTGCTAGGTTCTCAGAAAGCTCTGGCTTAGAAGCAAGAATAGTTTCTACCATGAACGCTAGTGCTTCTTCGTGAGCTGCACCGTTGCCCAGTTGAGCTTCGTGCTTACCGTCAAGTTTCCACTTGATACGAGCTTCTGGAAGGTGCAGACATTCTGCAAGACCCGTTAGATGCTCATCACCGCTTTCTGCATCAACAACAGCAAATTTAAGAGAAGAACTACCGCAGTTTAAAACTAAAACTAGCTTTGACATGAGTGACTACCTGTAATAATCAGTTAGGATAAAAATTAATCACAAGAATAGACGATGCATTACAAGCTGCGTACTAATCTTGGTCAAAAAAACTTAGAATTCCATATAAAAAGACAGTGGCGATCCAGATCAACCACTCTTGCATCCGCTGCAGAAAGGTCTCAAGAGTTGCTTAAATTGTAAATAACGGCAACAATGAGATTGTGGGTCCGCAAAGGATAACGATAATAACCAATGATAACAAAAAAAATTTGAAAGAATATTAACTTTCATCAATTTTTTGTCCTTATAGTTGAATCTTTCAACTAAATTTTAGTTTTGGACCCACGGACGAAGTGAGAGAGCCCCCTATGAGTAATAAAGTCGGTTTAGTTCACAGCCTACGAGACGGGCAAAAGTACATGGATATTTGGCCCATGCGCAAAGAGCTGAATATGCTATTCCCTGAGCAGCGGATCATTAAAGCAACTCGCTTTGGTGTAAAAGTGATGCCCGCTATTGCCGCGATCAGCGTACTTACCCAAATGGCGTTCAATAATTACCAGTCGATGCCTCAGGCCGTGATCATTGCATTATTTGCGATCAGTATGCCGATTCAAGGCATGTGGTGGTTAGGGAATCGATCTAATACTCAGCTTCCGCCAGCACTTGCCGGCTGGTACCGCGAAATTTACCAAAAAATTGTCGAAAGTGGCTGTGCGTTAGAACCGATGAAATCGCGTCCTCGCTATAAAGAGTTAGCACAGATACTCAATCGTGCGTTTCGTCAGTTAGATAAGTCAGCGTTGGAGCGCTGGTTCTAAGATAAGCGACGAGCTGCGAGTTTCTAGTGAAAAGTGTTGGCATAGCAAATGTTGTGTCAATGATTACTCGCCACTCAAACAAAAAAACGCCCACCGAAGTGAGCGTTTTTATCAATTCAATCATTCAACATTAGTTGAACATAGCGATTGCTTGTGCTGGTTCTAAGTACTCTAGGTTGAAGCTTTCAGCCACTTCTTTACACGTTACTTTACCGTGAATGACGTTCAAGCCTTCTAAGAAGCCTTTGTCTGCAAGTAGGGCTTCGCGGTAACCTTTGTTAGCAAGTTTAACAATGTACGGCAGTGTTGCATTGTTAAGAGCAAACGTAGAAGTACGAGCAACTGCACCTGGCATATTTGCAACACAGTAGTGAACTACGTCGTCAACGATGTAGGTTGGTTCTGCGTGCGTTGTTGCGTGTGAAGTCTCGAAACAGCCGCCTTGGTCGATTGCTACGTCAACAACCGCTGAACCTGGCTTCATCTTAGCGATATGCTCTTTTGTTACTAGTTTAGGCGCTGCTGCACCTGGGATTAGTACTGCGCCAATCACTAGGTCTGCTTCTAGAACATGCTTCTCAATGGCATCTTCTGTAGAGTAAACCACTTTTGCACGACCTTGGAATTCTTCATCCAAACGACGTAGAGCGTCTACGTTACGGTCAAGGATAGTTACGTCAGCGCGTAGACCTACAGCCATACGTGCCGCGTTAGCACCAACGACACCGCCGCCGATAACTACAACTTTAGCTGGCTCAACACCAGGTACACCGCCAATCAGAAGGCCGCTACCACCGTGAGATTTCTCTAAAGTTTGTGCACCCGCTTGAATAGACATGCGACCTGCAACCTCAGACATTGGCGCAAGTAGTGGCAACCTACCCATATTATCTGTTACAGTCTCATATGCTATACAGACAGCTTTGCTCTTGATTAGCTCTTCAGTTTGTGGAAAATCTGGTGCTAGGTGCAAATAAGTAAATAAAATTTGCCCTTCTCGAAGCATAGCTCGCTCGACAGCTTGAGGTTCTTTAACCTTTACAATCATTTCTGCTTTCGCGAAAACGTCAGCAGCGGTAGGAAGAATGGATGCGCCTACAGCGATGTAATCATCGTCTGAAAAACCGATGCCTGAACCGGCATTAGTTTCAACAAAAACTTGGTGACCTTGAGACACTAGCTCGCGAACGCTCGCTGGGATCATACCAACACGGTATTCGTGGTTTTTGATTTCCTTAGGTACGCCAATAATCATCCTGAATCCTCATTTTATGTTAGTTGTATAAACTATGATGGTTGTATTAACTGTTTGTAGGGTAATTCTGTCGAATTAATATCTAGTATAGATATGTTTGAATAAAATTTGATACTGAATATTAAAAAGTTGTAGTATATTTTTTTGCAAGGAAGTAATAAGGTGGAATAAAAAATGGCAGACAACAATAAAAAGCCGTCCAAGGATCTAGATCGCATCGACCGCAACATTCTTAATGAGTTGCAGAAAGATGGTCGAATTTCGAACGTAGAGTTATCAAAACGTGTAGGACTTTCTCCTACACCGTGTTTGGAACGTGTACGTCGTTTAGAGCGCCAGGGGTACATTACGGGTTATACCGCATTGCTTAACCCGCAATATCTCGACGCGTCATTACTCGTGTTTGTAGAGATTACGTTAAACCGAGGTGCACCAGACGTGTTTGAGCAGTTCAACACCGCGGTGCAGAAACTGGATGATATTCAAGAGTGTCACCTAGTTTCTGGTGACTTTGACTATTTGTTAAAAACACGTGTATCAGACATGAGTGCTTACCGTAAGCTTCTGGGTGATACGCTTCTTCGTTTACCAGGTGTTAACGACACACGAACATACGTGGTAATGGAAGAAGTCAAACAAACCAACCAGTTGGTGATCAAAACTCGATAGTTCTGACATGATCTCAAGCCTAAAGTCCTAATAGCTTTCGATATTCTGACTTTAAGCAATTGGGTTTTTGCGCCTGATATGGTTAAATCGATAGTCCGAGTAGCTTTGCTGCTCGGACTATTTTTTTCTTACCGATCAGAGCCTCTTCGCTCATTGGTGTTTCACATAGATAAAGTTGGTTATGTTTAAAGAAACCAAAAATAAAGTACATACGATCATTAAGACGGGTGAGGAATCACCGACGTCCCGCCTCAGCGGTCCACAACGCCTTCAGGAATGTAGCTTGATCGTGATTGTTTTAATTTCGATATTCCTATCAGTGGCACTGACGACCTTTAGTGCCGCCGATCCTTCGTGGTCGCAAACCGCATGGGGGGGAGAGATAGATAACGCTGGTGGGCTCGTGGGAGCTTGGTTGGCGGATACGCTGTTTTTTGTTTTTGGTTCTTTAGCTTATGTGATTCCATTTGTGGTGACGGCAACGGCCTGGGTCATGTTACGCAAACGTGAAGAAGGTGAAACGCTCGACCTCATGCTTTGGGGGGCTCGATTGTTAGGTCTCACGGTCATCATTTTGACCAGCTGTGGTTTGGCGGATATCAACTTCGATGATATCTGGTATTTCTCCTCTGGCGGGGTGATCGGTGATGTCTTGACCAGTCTTGCCCTTCCGACACTGAATGTTTTAGGTACCACTTTGGTCTTTCTTTTCCTGTGGGGGGCAGGGTTTACCTTGCTCACGGGTATTTCATGGCTGTCGATAGTTGATTGGCTCGGAGAGAAAACCATCCAACTCATTACTCTGTTGGTTAACAAGATGAGAGGTCGTCAGGATGAAGTTCTCGAAGCGGAACTCAATCAATACGAAAGTACGGATTCTCTATCCATTGACCCTGAAGAAGCCCAACCACAAGCCCAGCCAGCAACGCAAAGTGAAAGACGCTTTAATATCCATATGCCAGAGATGGCAACGGTCAAAGCCGTAGAACCAGCGCCTCAACCTCAGGTCCGTGAGACAGCAGAACCAGAGTGGCAAACGACGGTTGAACCATCGATGGAATTCTCCGTAATGACCAATCATGCGAAGGCAGAACCGATCGACCCCGCACCAACGTTTGAAAGAACCAAGCAACTTGGTGCTACTATTGAAGAGTTAGAAAATGCTGCGCGTAGCGTTGATGATCTTGCGCCAAGCCCAGAGGTTACCGCGAGTGTGGAAGAGCAACTCAGTGTTGCTTGCGCACAAGAGTCAGCGCCATTGCCGTCAGAATCATCGAATCAAGAGAGGGTTGATCTGCCTTGGCACACTGACTTGGTTGAAGAAGAGATTATTCAGCCTTCAATTAGCGATTCTGACTTGGCACAAATCTCTTCTGAAATTACCCCTGACGAAGAGTATCAGGAACCTGTTATTTCATCCTTTGATGTCGTTGAAGATTCTGCGGCTGAAATGGTTCATCCACTAGAGGCAGAAGACATTGCTGATAAAGACGCGGCGGCTCTGCACAACCTAGTTGAAGAAGCGAAAGCAAAAGTGGTTGCACAGCAGAATCCGTTTTTGGTTCAGCACGAGCCAAATCTGCCAAAACCTCTTGAGCCGATGCCAACTCTTGAGCTGTTGTATCATCCAGAAAAACGAGAAAACTTTATTGATCGTGAAGCGCTGGAGAACATCGCTCGTCTGGTAGAAGCCAAACTTGCAGACTACAAGATTCAGGCAACCGTTGTTGATATCTTCCCAGGCCCTGTCATTACAAGATTTGAACTCGATCTCGCACCGGGTGTGAAAGTAAGCCGAATCTCTAGTTTGTCGATGGACTTAGCTCGTTCGCTATCTGCGATGGCGGTTCGTGTTGTCGAAGTGATTCCAGGCAAACCTTATGTTGGTTTAGAGCTACCCAACATGAGTAGACAGACGGTTTTCTTCTCGGATGTGGTTGGCAGCCAGCAGTTTATTGAAGCCAAGTCTCCAACGACGGTTGTACTTGGTCAGGACATTGCCGGAGAGGCCGTGGTTGCCGATCTGTCTAAAATGCCACACGTTCTGGTGGCGGGTACCACAGGTTCCGGTAAGTCCGTGGGTGTCAACGTCATGATTCTCAGCATGCTATATAAAGCCACACCTGAAGAGGTTCGCTTTATCATGATTGACCCTAAAATGCTGGAATTATCCGTGTATGAAGGGATCCCGCACCTCCTTTCAGAAGTTGTTACCGACATGAAAGACGCATCCAACGCACTCCGCTGGTGTGTGGGTGAGATGGAACGACGCTATAAGCTGATGTCGTTACTCGGGGTACGTAACATTAAAGGTTTCAACGATAAGCTAAAAATGGCAGCAGAAGCGGGGCATCCGATTCACGATCCGCTTTGGCAGCCGGGCGACAGTATGGATGAACATGCTCCGCTATTAGAAAAGCTACCATATATTGTTGTTATCGTTGATGAATTCGCTGATCTTATGATGGTAGTCGGCAAGAAGGTTGAAGAACTGATTGCTCGACTTGCTCAGAAAGCCCGTGCAGCCGGTATTCACTTGATTCTGGCGACACAGCGTCCTTCCGTTGACGTTATCACCGGCTTAATTAAGGCGAACATACCAACACGTGTGGCATTCACCGTTTCGACTAAGACGGACTCTCGTACCATCTTGGATCAGGGTGGCGCAGAGTCGCTACTTGGCATGGGTGATATGCTCTACTTGCCTCCAGGTTCTAGTCACACTGTACGTGTTCACGGCGCATTCGCCTCGGATGATGATGTTCATGCGGTAGTGAACAACTGGAAAGCGCGCGGTAAACCAAACTACATTGATGAAATCACTAATGGCGATCAAGGGCCTGACGCGCTGTTGCCGGGTGAGAAATTGGAAGATGATGAAGAGATGGATCCACTGTTTGACCAAGTCGTCGAACACGTGGTTCAGTCACGTCGTGGCTCAGTTTCAGGGGTGCAGCGCCGCTTTAAGATTGGCTATAACCGAGCGGCTCGAATTGTCGAACAGCTTGAGGCACAAGGTATCGTCAGTGCGCCAGGTCACAACGGCAACCGTGAAGTGTTGGCACCAGCTCCCGGTAGGGAAATGAACTAGCGGGCGTCGCCCGCTGTTTAGAGAAGGCGAGAACGCTTCGCTGCGAAAGTCGAGAACGGACTCCGCCCTGCGAGACATATCTGTGGTGAGTGAGTTGCAAGATACTGGCAGGTCAGTTCCTTTTTAATTTAATTCTCCAGATATAAAAAGAAAGGGTTGACACCATGTGCCAACCCTTCAAACTTTTCTCGACTCTCTATCGCTTACTCTTCGCCAATTGCGCAACCACTACAACAGCCAACGCCACTAAGTTTGCAGCAAAAATCACCACTAGCCACTGTGGCATTGATAGAGTCAGGAATTGCCACACCACCTTGCTGCAGTCACCGTAAGCTTCAAACATCCATGGAACCCACTTGTTGAGCGGTGCCCAGTCTGGGAAAGTAACAAACAGGTCACAGGTAGCGAATGGTGATGGATTAAATTGGTAATCAACATGCTGCAGAGATAGAGCTAATCCCTTATAAGCACTTGCGCCCCATGCTGCAAGGCCTAGCCAACGAATAACAGGGTTGTTTGGGGCAATTAAACCAACTAATGTTGCACCACCAATGCCGAGCATAGCAACTCGCTCATAGATACACATCACACATGGCGATAGCATCATCACATGTTGAAAGAAGAGGGCGCATGCTTCAAAGAAAACAACGAAGAGTAACAGCAACAACCAAGACAGTCGTCTTTGTGAAAATGTTTTGATACTGGAAAGAATGTTCACACAAATATCCTGTAGTAATAAAAAAGCTCTGAGTTATCAGAGCTTTTTATCGCGGAAAAGTTTCTCTATCAACAAAAACTTTTACTATTTAGTGATTAGTGTCCAGAAGATACTGCTGGAGCAATATCACCCACGTGAGGCATAATCCAACCAGCGTCGTAGAACCAAGCGGTCATTGGTTCTACCAAGAACACAATACCTGCTAAACCAACCAGTGCTAGCACTAGGGTATAAGGCAGTGCCATCAGCACCATACGGCCATATGAAAGGCGGACTAGAGGAGCTAATGCAGACGTCAGCAAGAACAGGAATGCTGCCTGACCGTTAGGGGTAGCAACCGATGGTAAGTTCGTACCTGTGTTGATTGCAACCGCTAGTAAATCAAACTGCTCGCGAGTAATAACACCTTCGATAAGAGCCGTCTTAACTTCGTTGATGTATACCGTCCCAACGAATACGTTGTCCGATACCATCGACAGCAAACCGTTCGCCACGTAGAACAGAGCCAACTGAACTCCCTTATCTTCAACATGAAGTACCGCGTCAATCACTGGCTTGAATAGTTGCTGGTCAATGATTACCGCTACGACAGCGAAGAATACCGCGAGTAATGCTGTGAACGGCAGAGCCTCTTCGAACGCTTTACCCATAGAGTGTTCTTCAATTACGCCCGTAAACGCAGTTGCGAGGATAATCACCGAAAGACCGATCAAACCTACTGCTGCTAAGTGAAGCGCTAGACCTACAATCAACCAGACAGCGATGATACCTTGGATCCATAGTTTGGCAACATCTTGGTTTGTACGTTTTTTACGCTCTTCGTTGTCGAAGTCAACTAGGATCTGACGTACGTTTTCAGGTAAGCGTGCGCCGTAGCCAAAAACTTTGAGCTTCTCGACTAATACACAAGTCACCATACCGCAGATGAAAACCGGCGCCGTCACTGGCAGCATGCGAATGATGAACTCACCAAATTGCCAGCCTGCTTGGTCGGCAATGATTAGGTTTTGCGGTTCGCCAACCATGGTCATTACACCACCAAGTGCCGTACCGACACCTGCGTGCATTAGAAGTGAGCGGAGGAAAGCGCGGTAGTTTTCTAAGTCATCACGAGTTAGCTCTGAGAGGTGATCATCTTTAGTATGGTCGTGTGATGCATGCGGGCCTTGTCCTGATGCGACTTTGTGGTAGATAGCGTAGAAACCCACTGCAACACTGATAACAACAGCGATAACGGTCAAAGCATCAAGGAATGCCGATAGGAAAGCCGCCGCGAAACAGAAAGCTAGCGATAGCATGCTCTTAGAGCGAATACCAAGCAGTATCTTAGTAAAGATAAACAGCAGTAGCTGCTTCATGAAATAGATACCTGCAACCATGAAGACCAGCAGTAACAGTACTTCGATGTTGGCGACAAGTTCGTGCTTAACCTGCTCTGCGCTCGTCATACCGATAGCAACCGCCTCGATTGCCAACAAGCCACCAGGCTGAAGTGGGTAACATTTTAATGCCATGGCAAGCGTGAAGATAAACTCAGCGACGAGTAACCAACCAGCGACAAATGGGTCGACGAAGAAGAAAACGAGAGGGTTAATGATTAAGAATGAAATGATGGCAATTTTATACCAATCTGGGGCTTTACCAAGAAAGTTCTTAATAAATGCATTTCCGAGTGACATCGGCATGATTCAAATACTCTTATATGTTGTTATGAATAGACACTGCACGTGCTTGTATCTATTAACCAGCAGGCTACTTGTTCTGTCTAGAGGGGAAATACCCCTAAATAGGAACCAACCTGATTCAACAGTGACTTAGAAAAACAACATCGAGATCACGTTCATGTGGTCTTGCCAAGTCACTCCCTGAGAAAAACAAGCACTCCTTTACTTTGGTCGCCACTGTACTCTTCGAAGAAATTTAGTCAATGGGAAAAATAACGCTAGCGTTTTTATCAACAAACTTTTGTTTAAAAACGCGATCAAAGTGGCGTAAACACAGGATGAGAGTTGTGAAAAACAAGGTTTAATGAGAGCTGACGTTTGAAAGCTTAGAATAAGAAAGAATATGTAATAATAATGAATGAAAATTACCTGTAAAGATTGCAATTATTAAATCTTAAATTTTGCGGATGGAGCTGGATATATAAGGGGTGATCAATGTTTATAATATGTTAAAATTGAAAATTCCGCTATTTCGTTGACCAATGTCTGTCAATGAATTCTGCATATATTTAGAGCTGTAGCTCTATTGTGGTTTTGACGCACGTTTACTGAGTGTTTACAGAGTGATGGTTTCCGATATGTTAGAACTAGTGGTATGATGAGTTTCATTAGACCCATAAAAATACAAGATTGGATAAGTTATAAATGGTCATTAAGGCAAAGAGCCCAGCAGGATTCGCAGAAAAATACATTATTGAGAGTATTTGGAAAGGGCGTTTCCCTCCAGGTTCTATTCTACCAGCCGAACGTGAGCTCTCTGAACTGATTGGTGTTACACGCACTACTTTACGTGAAGTACTGCAACGCCTTGCACGTGATGGCTGGTTAACCATTCAACACGGTAAACCGACACGTGTAAATCAATTCATGGAAACGTCAGGCTTGCACATCCTCGATACGTTAATGACGTTGGATGCAGATAATGCGACCTCCATTGTTGAAGACTTGCTTGCAGCACGGACAAATATCAGTCCAATCTTTATGCGCTATGCATTCAAAGCGAATAAAGAGAGCGCGGAAAAAACCATCTCCAACGTAATCAATTCATGTGAAGCACTGGTTGCCGCGGAATCTTGGGATGTGTTTATGGAATCATCTCCATACGCAGATAAGATCCGTCAACATGTAAAAGACGATGGCGAAAGGGATGAAGCGAAACGTCAGGCAACTTTAATTGCTAAAACGTTCAACTTCTATGATTACATGTTGTTCCAACGCTTGGCGTTCCATTCAGGTAACCAGATTTATGGTCTGATTTTCAATGGCTTGAAAAAACTGTATGACCGAGTGGGCAGCTACTACTTCTCAAACCCAGAAGCACGTGAACTTGCACTGCAATTCTACCGTGATTTGCTCGAAGTCTGTGAAACAGGCAATCGCGAGCAGATTTTAGTTGTTGTTCGTCACTATGGTATTGAAAGTGCGCAAATCTGGAATCAGATGAAGACCACCTTACCAACGAACTTCACAGAAGATGATTGCTAATTCAGTTGTTTTCGACAAAATTGAAAAAACCGCCTAAAAGGCGGTTTTTTGTTTTTGTGGCTTTAGCAGTCAGAGCACTGATCGTCGCTACCACCCGCTTCGGTAAACCACTCAGTCAGGTGACGTTTTAGATCTTTTAGCTCGTCTGGACCAATCAGAGCTAAACCAAGATCCTCAGCGCGAGTAATGTCATTATGTCTTAGTGGACGGAAGCTAACCAGCATGGCGCGAGCTTGTAACCCGCCCAATAAATCACGCAATGATTCAAGTTTGTAAAGAGTGTCATCACCATCGTCACGCATTCCCTTCGTCTTACATTCGATGATGTGTAGCTTGTTATTCACTACCGACGCGACATCGAGCTCATTACGTACTTCTCTATCGCCGAGCTGACGATAAACCTGTACGTTCAGTGAATGGTCTTGGATAGTGGGCATATCTTGCTGAATCTGACGAACGGTACTGTGTACTAAGGTTTCTAGCCATTCACCATTAGAGAAACGACGGGCATCCTCATTGGCAAACGTTAAGACGCCATTGTCATAAGTGGCAATTTCTGCCGCGACAAGATCAGAAAGAAGCATATTGAGCTCACGATAACCTTGCTGTTTTTCCGATAGCTCCACATCCAAACGTTGCTCTTTACGACAGGTCGTCGCGAGATAGTTAAGCGTCGCAAGACCAGGACCAAGTTCTAAAGCGTTGCTAGCCCATTTCTCACCAAGCTGATAAAGCTTTTGGTCAAGCTGTTCCGGTAGATGGTGGTCGTTGAATTCTCCTCGAGCGCCAAAAACAGTGAGGTAATCATCAATGGTAATTCGATCTTGAACTTGGTTGTCGTCGAGCCCGTCAGGATATAGCCAGCACAAGCGATCGCTGTTTGGTTCTACAACAAAAATTGGCCAGTGATAAGTACGGAAAATTTCGTAGACAGAGAGTAGGCGATGACGTAATCCACAACTGGCATTGAGCTTAACCTGCTCACCACGAGCTTTGAGGTTTTCGGCTAACTGAGTGATGGACTGTTTTATCTTGGAGGTGTTTGCAACATTTGGAATTTCAAAAAACTCAGAGGTAATGTTACGTTTTCCCAGCACGCTATGAAGGCGGTGATACATATCTTGTTGGGCTTTGACGCCAATAAAAACGATGTGGTCACTGATGGTGCGATGGTCTAGAAGTGGGGTCACCAGACGGATAGGATCTTGGTCTATGATGCCAACATGAACTGCCATATATATTCCTCATGTTAGGCTTGCGAAAAGGTAAATAAAAAGTGGACAAGCCTTACTAACCATATAATGACATGGGGTATAAAAAACAAGGGCGACTACGGAAAATAGTCGCCCAAACTCAATAAATTACACTGGGCTGACTTACTAGAGCTTAAATCGGTGCACCAGTTCGCCTTGCTGGTTAGCCAGAGTGGAGAGGTTCTGACTGGTCGCGGCTATCTCGGCCATTGCTTGGTAGCTAGAATCGGCGATAGCGTTTATCTCTTCGATGTTTCGAGCAATATCATGGGTGGTTTCGCTTTGCTCGTTGGCGGCTTGAGCAATGTGACCACTCATCTGACTGATTTCCATGATCAAGCCTTGAATCTCTTCCATTGCACTATTGGCGCTGGATGCTTGTTCAACCGACAACACCATATCATCCATACAGCTCTGAATAATTTTGTTCGCCGAGCTTGAACTGCCTTGAAGGTTGCTGATCATGTTTTCTATTTCAGAGGTCGACTCTGTTGTTCGTTGAGCCAACACACGGACTTCGTCTGCTACCACGGCAAAGCCACGTCCTTGCTCACCAGCTCGCGCCGCTTCAATCGCAGCGTTGAGAGCCAATAAGTTGGTTTGTTCAGCAATATTGCGAATAACATCGAGGATGCTACCAATTTTACCGCTCATGGTTTGTAGATCTTTCACGGCATCCACTGACTGATTCAATCTGGTTTCAAGCTGATTAATCGTGGTGATGTTGCTGCCCATGATTTGGCGACCAGATTCTGCGGAAATCTCTACTTTCTCAACCATTTGTTGTGAGTTCTGTGCGCTTTGAGCGACTTCTTGGACAGAATGCGCCATTTCAGTCATCGCTGTCGCAACATTGGCTGTTTGCTCACGCTGTTGGCTGAGTTGACTTTGTGCTTGTGTCGAAGTGGTTTGGTTTGTCTCTGCGGTCTGGGTCAGATCATTAGAGGCATCATTAAGTCGAACGAGGATGCCATGCAGGTTCTCAGCCAGTGAATTGATATGGCTACTGACCTTGCTGAACTCATTATTGTAGCGTATGTCAATTCGCTGCGTCATATCGCCTTGGGTCAATGACTCAAGTGTGCCAAGAATTCGGGTAAGAGGCTGACGAACACTTTGGGCGATGTGATAACCGATACCAATAGCCATTATAATAACCACGGCGCCAATCGAAATTGAACGTAATACGCCCTGCTCATAAACTTGACCCGCTTCCTCAAGTGAGGCGGTTAAACCTTGTTGAGCAATTTCGGCGAAAGAGGTCAGTAAGGCCATGGTAGCGTCGACTTGTTCTGTCAGGTTGGTAATGTTGGCATAAAGTGCATCTTTGGCTATTAGGTAGGTACTGTGTTGATCGAGTACCCCGCCTTTTTGACCGACGTCGCGAGTAAATTGTTGTACAGACTCGTCGAAGGCATTTTTAATCTCAGGCATCTGAGCAGTCAGGCCTCGATATGCATAATTGAGGTGAGTGACGGCTTTCTTGTTTTTTGCCACGGCTTGGTTAACCAACTCGGTATCACTGCTGGCTAACGCGTCTGATGTCGTGAGCTCGGCATCCTTAAGTTTGATGAAGTAGCTCTTAGCCATGACTTTTACGGAGATGCTACTTTGGTCATCAACATACTCCTTCATACCAAGAGTTAATTCAGAATGTAAGCGTTGGAATTGGCGAGTGGACTTTTGAACTTGGGCTTGCGCTTCAAACATCGCGCGGTAGTTAGCCATTGCTTGTTCAGCTTCGGCGAAGTAACCTTGTTCCATCTCTCTCAACTGAACGAGCGATTGCTCCAATTCAGTCTGACCGCTACTTACTTTTTGCAACGCGTCGAGTTGTTCGCTGTAGGCCTGTTTGGTCGCGACAAATTGTTCAGCCAACTGATCCATACGTTCGAAGCTTTGAGTCGTCAAAAAGTCTTTGAAAAGTTTGTCAGCAGACAACAGAGCGACGCTAGTATTGTTGGCTTGTGAGACCAAGGGTAAAGAAGTGTTGGACACCTCTTCGAAATTTTTATGAATTTGCTGCATTCCCCGCATC
This sequence comes from Vibrio sp. M260112, assembly GCF_036533775.1. Lineage (NCBI taxonomy): Bacteria > Pseudomonadati > Pseudomonadota > Gammaproteobacteria > Vibrionales > Vibrionaceae > Vibrio > Vibrio sp. M260112. The sequence continues at coordinate 66,211 of NZ_JATABH010000016.1, forward strand.
ATCATTAACGTGGTAATGATGAACAAAACAATGATCAATGCAAAGCCCGCGTACATACGCCTAATTACTGAGCCTTTCATAGACCTCTCCCTAAATTAATAAAGTCTTAAAAAAGTAACAAAAAGGAGGGCATTGTATTGATTACGAGACGCGCATTTTATGACGCACAATACAAAATTAGATACGGTAGTTTATCCGTACGTCGTTTGAGAGAAGTGAACACTGTTTTTTATTGTGATCTTGCGAAGCTTGACGCATACTCGAAAGCACTCATTTAATAACACCATAAAGATGGAGTGCTTCATGGCTGAAGAAACCATTTTCAGTAAAATCATCCGCAAGGAAATTCCAGCAGACGTCGTTTATCAAGATGATTTAGTCACTGCGTTTCGTGATATTAACCCACGTGCGCCAAGTCATATCCTTATCATTCCTAACAAGCTTATTGCGACAGTGAATGACGTTGCAGATGAAGATGAATTGGTAATGGGGCGCATGTTTACGGTAGCGCGTAAGCTTGCAAAAGAAGAAGGTATTGCCGAGAACGGTTATCGTCTCATCGTAAACTGTAACGCACACGGTGGTCAGGAAGTTTATCATATCCACATGCATCTAGTCGGCGGTCGCCCGCTAGGCCCAATGCTGATGAGCTAATAGCGTCATTGACGATTCCGAACCAAAACGGACTGTTGTTGTCCTAGAACTACATCAAATTAAAGCATAGTCGGTGTAACCATGCTTTTAGCATAACTTTGGGGTACGAAGTGCATAACCACATTCGACTCGCGTTCATTTTGGGGTGCTCATTAGCGCTCTCTGCTTGCGCAAACTTATCTGCAGGTAATCTCTTTAGTCATTACAGTGCACAAAATGGCGAGTTACATCAGTTAGTAAAAAGCGGTGATTACCAACAAGCGGAGGCGGCTCTGCCTGACTACGTCGCAGGCGATATTCTGGATAATTTTGAAAGTGGTCGAGTCTACTTCCTGAACCAGCAATATCCTGAGAGTAAGGAAGCGCTTGGGCTAAGTGATAGAGCTGTTCGAGTTCAGCAAGATCAAGCGACTGTGTCAGTCACTCAAAGTGCGATGAGCCTGAGTGCGTTGGCGGTCAATGATAATCTCAACACCTACCAACCTGCTGACTACGAACTTGGCTTTCTCCATCTCTATCTAGGATTAAACTACCTGAAGCAGAATGACTTGGAGGGGGCTTTGATTGAGATGAGACGAGCCAACCAAGTTCAGGAGCAAGCGCGTAAGGATCGAGAAAAAGATCTCGAGTCAGCCCAGAATCAGATGGAGCAACAGGGTTTAACGCCAAACTTAGGCTCTGTATTGTCGAACTACCCAGACGCAGGCAAAACCCTTCAGGCGGTACAAAGTGGTTATTTACTTTATTTATCGGCTTTACTGTATGAAGCTGACAATGATTTGAACAGTGCTTATGTTGATTACCGCCGAGCGTTGGCCGTGATGCCGGATAATCAGCAAGTCATAGATGGCACCAAACGAGTGGCAAAGCGTCTCGGCATGAGAGAAGACTTGGTAAAGCTCGAACAACGTTACGGCAAGGCCAGTTACTTAGAGAGCGGCAAAGGAAGGGTCATCGTCATTGATGAACGTGGTGTTGTTGAGGCATTGCAGGGCTGGAAACAAGCTTTGCCGTTATATGACAGTCGCGGAGATGGCGCGTGGTATTCTATAGCCTTGCCATATTATCCTCAGGTGCAGAGTGAGGCTTTTTCACCAATAACCTTGAACAATGACCATCTTAGTGGAAGTCTGTTGACGGATGTTAACTTGATGGCACAACGCGACTTGTCTGAACGTATGCCGTCGATTGTGATTCGACAGGCGTTGCGAGTTTGGGCTAAGGATCAATTGAGGAAAGAAGCGGCTAAAGGTGATGATGTCGGCAACCTGCTGTTCAATGTTTGGAACACGTTAACAGAACAACCTGACACACGTAGTTGGCTTACTCTGCCTGGTGAGATATACAGCGCTAGCGCTGTCGTTGAACCGGGTGAGCAAAAAATCAAGATTAATGGTCAGGACTACACCTTTAATGTCGAAGCTGGTCGAACCGCGTTAGTTTGGCTGTCTCGTCAAGGTGAGAGTTCAACCATCTGGCATAAACAGTTAGGGAACATACGATGAAAAAATGGCTTATTTCAGCAGTGATGGCATTAACTCTGCTAGGTTGTGCAGAGAATACCGCTGGGCTTCGTATTGATGGAGCGTCACAAACCGTTTTATTTGGTGACAATGTACTTGCCGGTCGCTTAACCATAGACGATATATCGACCACTCAGGTGGATGGTAGAGCGCGAGGCGTAGTGCGATTAATCAGTCAGTACACTGGTGACCAGTATGTCCAATACCGTTTTTACTGGTATGACGATCAAGGTTTAGAAGTTAACAACAAGCAAGGACCATGGCGTCAGGCAGTGATTCGTGGTACTGAAGAGATTTCAATTTCTGAGGTATCTGTCAATCCAAACGGAACCCAGTTCCGAGTACAGATTCGTCAACTTAATAATTAACAATATAACTAAACTTTAGAGATTTAAGGAACCAACAATGAAGAAAAGTGTTATTGCATTACTTGGTTTAGCTGTCGTTTTGGGTGGTTGTTCAAACCAAGTAAGCTACGGAGACGCTCAAGCCGTTGAAACAACGACGATTGACTTTGGTTCAACTGACCTACAGAAAATCGCTGGTGAAATGGTCGACAGCATGATGATGTCTGGTTCTGTTTCCGCTATTACACGAGATTCGCGTCCGATCGTGTTTGTCGAGCGTATCAAAAACAAAACCAGTGAGCATATTGATACTGAATCCATCACCGATACCATCAGTACTAAGATGTTGAATTCTGGTAAATTCCGCTTCGTCGATATGGATCGAGTGGAATCTGTTCGTGAACAATTGAACTTCCAGAATAACGATGAACTCGTCAATCAAAGTACCGCTATTCAGTTTGGTAAGATGGTTGGCGCTCAGTACATGCTTTACGGAAACCTCTCTAGCATCGCGAAAAATGCAGGTAGCGACAAAGACGTTTACTACAAGATGACAATGCGTCTGATGGATCTTGAAACTGGCTTGATTGAGTGGGCGGACGAAACAGAAATCCGTAAACAAGAATCGAAAAGCTTTTTAGGTCTGTAATGGCTCTCTAAGCGGAAGGAGTGAACTATGGCGCGTATGTCTTGGAATGAAGCATGTTCTCTGGACCGTTCATTGTCGTCGTTAGATCACTTCTTCGCTATGCCCCCTGATTATGCCCAAACGCTAACCGGGGGGCTGACAAATCGTTGTTGGAAGGTAGTGACCAGCGACGGTCAAGCCTATGTATGGCGACCCACTACCCATATTACCCAAGCCTTTTCGATATCTCGTTTTCAAGAGTATCAAATCCTCTCCGCTATTGAATCCAGCCATTTGGCTCCGAAAGCCATTCATATCAACGATCAAGGACTACTGGTTGATTGGATTGAGGGACAACCCTTGACCAATGATCTCACTTTTGACTCGTTATTAAAGACAATGGTGAAAGTTCATGAAGTCGATATTAAGCGCATTCCCGTAGCGCCTTTTAATTATACGGCGCGAGTGGATCACTATTGGATGTTGCTTAATGATGAATACAAAGTGGATCCTTATCTTGCTATCTATACTCAGTGGCGTTCGGCACCGAGTCTTGCCGATGTAGGGCATACCTTGTGTCATTTTGATTTAGCTGGCTACAACATGGTCAAGACAGAGCAGGGTAATAAGGTTATCGACTGGGAGTATGCGGCAATTGCCGATCCGCGTCTTGATCTGACGTTGAGTATTGACGTCATGGAAGAGAAGCCACTTGAAGCTGTGTATCGTTACTGTCAGTTACGTGGAGTTGAAGGTGTTGATGACTGGGTTGAAGGTGTTATGGCTTGGAAGCCGAGAGCAACCATGATGGCCATGCTATGGTATTTACTGGCATACCAGTTATGGGGCGATGAACAATATTTAACCCAAGCGCGTGCCCTGAAAGAGCCGTTTTGTTGCTAAGATCACTGTTTAGTGTATTCGGTCAGCGAATCTCATAGTGACGACTTTTAAACCTTAGTTTTCGTGGTAGATTTAAACCACAAGGATCGGGGGATATACGATGATTATTTATTTACATGGTTTTGATTCGACCAGCCCAGGCAACCACGAAAAAATACTGCAACTGCAGTTCATCGACGATGACGTGCGTTTTATCAACTACAGTACTCTCCATCCAAAGCACGATATGCAGCACTTACTCAAAGAAGTACACAAAGTTATCGAGCAAGCAGGTGATACTCAGCCGATGATATGTGGTGTGGGTCTTGGTGCTTACTGGTCAGAACGAATTGGCTTCTTGTGTGGTATTAAGCAAGTCATGTTTAATCCGAATCTTCATCCTGAGCTAACCATGCAGGGGCGAATTGACCGTCCTGAAGAGTACGAAGATATTGCGACTAAGTGCGTTTCTGAGTTCAGAACCAAGAACAAAGGCCGCTGCCTAGTGATTTTATCGAAAGAGGATGAAGTACACGACAATCGTAAAACCGCAGCTGAGTTAGAAGATTACTACGACATCATCTGGGATGAAACGCAGTCTCATAAGTTTAAGAAGATCTCTCAGCACCTCAAAATGATAGAGGCATTCAAAAAGAGTTAATCACCACCATTTTGTTTAAAGCGGCATGAAATCACTAGTGCCGCTTTTTTTTGTTCTAAATCTATGCTGAGAATATAAATATCGCTGAGATAAGTGCAATCTTTGGTTGCGTGTCCTATTAAGCTAGATATAATGAGCTAATTACAAATTTTTTGATAAATGTCAAAAAAAATTGAGAGCAGATGGAAAATCTGCCCATCAACGAGTGATTGTTTTAACAATTGGCTCAGAGTCTAATGACTCTTTATCCATTAGCGTGTCACATTTTATGTCCCTCTAGGTCGGAACCTCTGATGGGTTAAAACCCAAGGTGTCCCAAAAATACAGAATTCCATCGAGGCGGAATACCGACTCGATTAAGTTTTATTATAATTTTGAGGAGATATGCTGTGACACGAATTATCGTAGTAGGCGGCGGTGCAGGTGGTCTTGAGCTTGTGACTAAACTTGGTCGCACATTAGGCCGCAAAGGACGAGCAAAAGTCACCTTGGTTGACCGCAAGGCAAGCCATTTATGGAAACCACTTTTGCATGAAGTTGCGACAGGCTCATTGGATGAAGGCGTTGACGCGTTAAGCTATCGCGCACACGCAAAAAACCACCACTTTGACTTTCAAATGGGCGGTCTGCAAGATATCGACCGTGAGCGTAAGGTCATTAAGCTTTGCGAACTGAAAGACGAGCACGGTGAACTTTTGATCCCGAGCCGCGAGCTAGAATATGACATTCTAGTTATGGCGATTGGCTCCACTTCAAACGACTTTAACACTCCTGGTGTGCGTGAACACTGTATCTTCCTTGATAGCCCTGAACAGGCTCATCGTTTCCGTATAGAAATGAACAATGAGTTCCTTAAACTCCATGCTAAGAACGGTAACGGTACGGTTGATATTGCCATCGTCGGTGCGGGTGCAACGGGGGTAGAGCTTTCTGCTGAATTACACAATGCTGTCAAAGAGCTGAGAACGTATGGTTTTGGCGATTTAGATTCAAGCAAGCTGAATGTCAATCTTGTCGAAGCGGGCGAACGTATTCTTCCTGCTTTGCCTCCACGTATCTCTTCAGCAGCACATCAAGAGCTGACTAAATTGGGGGTGAATGTTCGCACCGCGACCATGGTAACCCAAGCTGATGAAGATGGTCTTACAACAAAAGATGGAGATAAGATCCCAGCTCAGATCATGGTGTGGGCTGCGGGTATTAAAGCACCAGATTTCATCAAAGATATTGCAGGTCTTGAGACTAACCGCATCAACCAGTTAGTGGTTAAAGATACGCTACAAACCACTCGTGATGATGACATTTTCGTTATTGGTGATTTGGCTCAGTGCACCCAAGCCGATGGTTCATTTGTGCCACCACGCGCTCAGGCTGCACACCAGATGGCAACCCGAGCTTTCTACAATATCGTCGCGAAGCTGAACGGTCGTGAGCTAAAACCTTATGTCTACAAAGACAAGGGTTCATTGGTGTCACTGAGCCGTTTCTCTACGGTAGGTAGTTTGATGGGGAACTTGACCAAAGGCTCAATGATGGTTGAAGGTCGCATTGCTCGTGTGGTTTACATTTCACTATATCGCCTCCACCAGATGGCGTTGCACGGTCTATTTAAGACGGCACTGATCATCTTGATGGGTCGTATTAACCGAGTCCTACGACCAAATTTAAAACTTCACTAATAAGCTTCATGTGTAAAAAAGAGCGCTTAGCGCTCTTTTTTTATGTGATGGAATTGGTCACGGAATGATCGAGTAAACCAAGCCATCTTGAGCAAGACCATCAAATATAAACCGATTTCTCGCACGCGTTTCAAATAGCCCACCACATTTCTCGATCAGCTTTTGACTGGCTAGGTTCTCAGGGGAACAAACCACTTCTATACGCGTGACTTTTAGCTGTGAAAAGCAAAACTCAATGAGGGCGTTGACAGCAGCAGTACCGAGCCCTTGACCTTGATAATCGTCAGCAATCCAGTAGCCAATGCTCGCCATATTAAAGGTGTGATAGAGTTCGTTGATCGCCACCATTCCAATGAGCGCATCGCTTTTGCGGCAGAAAACACCAAACCCGTAGGCTTCGGATTTTACCCAATTCAGTCTGGTTGCGAGGATAAAACGCTCTGCATCATCATTGGTGAAATCTGCATGGCACCAATCAACCCATCGATGAAGGGTGAGGGAACGCACGATACAAGACTGCAACTTATCGCTGTCTGAACTTTCGATAAGGCGCAAGATTAGTCTGGGTGTAATGATTTGGTAATCTGGGCTCATAAAAGAATAGCCCTCAGTAGAGGGCTAAAAGCAAGATTAGTTAACACGGCGAACCTGAATGATCATGCCCATAAGTGGGTGATCGAGGAAGTGTGTTTCACTGCTGCGCATACGACGCTTCTGATCGAGTCGGTAGCTCTTGAGATACTCCTCTTTGTGAACGATGGGAGTGACATCCTCCATCAGTCCGATCTGAACAACCTGATTTTCGTCGCTGCTCTGATCACTCAGTGATTCGGGTTGATGCTCTTCTAACGTGACTTCACGTACGCTTGGCGCTTTAAGGTCGAGTTCAACGTCAGCATACAGATAATGTTCTACGTAAATCTGGAGTTTTCCGTCTAGTTGATAGATGGCTTTAGGAATAGATTGCTCTGTGACGCCCTCTAACACCTGTTGGCCAGTCGTGCCGATCATTGAGCCGTCAGTATTAAACTTGCTTGAAAAGTCATAGCCAGCTTGAATGTGGAAGGTCGGGGCAGACAGTCTTCCCTGATCACCTTGACGCCATGCTTTATGCATCAACACTTCAAAACCAGCGTGCTGCTTGAGCTTTTGCACTTCATCGGTTAGCGCATACTCTGAATAAGGGAGCATTTGCACCCCTTTTTTTGCACGATAGCTCGCATCCGCAAATGTTCCAGCTCGTTCTAAATCGATTTTTGGCAGGTTAGCCGGCCATGATTCAGCGGTTTGCTCCGCATCAACGGCACGTTTAAAAATGATCACTTCGATATCGAATTGACGCTGCGCCATTGACGGCATTGCTACAAGCATTAGCAACAGCGGGATCAGTTTCTTCATTGCAACTCCATGAAAAGGTGCATGGCACCTTAATTTAATTTTGTAAACACTCAAGCCTTAGGTAATAGATTCTGCTGGAACTCGCCCAGCATGTCATTAACAAATTGAATGCGTTTGCGTCTATCCACTAATGGTATCGTAAACTTGAACTTAGTTGGTCCATCCATTGCGAATTTTTGTGGCTGAGATTGCAATAGTTTAACCAAATACATAGGGTTAATGTCAGCATCCGGATAGAATTCAATAAAGCCCCCTTTATCGTGAGCCTCAATCTTCTTCACTTTTAGTGATGCTGCTTTCAGTTTAAGTTGTGCGACTGAGAGTAGATTTTGAGTTGCTTCAGGCAACAGACCAAAACGGTCAATCAGTTCAATCTTCAGTTCGCCTAACTCATCGTCAGTACTGACACTCGCTATCTGTTTGTACATAGAGAGGCGAGTATTGACGTCTGGTATATAGTCGTCAGGCAACAGTGCTGGTAGACGCATCTCGACTTCAGTTTGTTCACGCAGCAATTCATCAAGTGACGGTTCTTTGCCTTCCTTGAGTGCTTCTACTGCTTGTTCCAGCATCTCCATGTACAAGGTAAAACCGACAGACTGAATCTGACCACTCTGCTCATCTCCAAGTAGTTCACCCGCGCCGCGGATTTCTAAGTCATGGGTGGCGAGGGTAAAGCCAGCGCCCAAATCCTCGAGCGAAGCGATCGCCTCCAAACGTTTGACCGCATCTTTTGTCATCGCTTTGGGATGTGGCGTGAGGAGATAAGCATACGCCTGATGATGAGAGCGACCAACGCGTCCACGTAACTGATGAAGTTGAGCCAAACCAAGGTTATCGGCACGATCCATGATGATGGTATTGGCGGTTGGAACGTCAATACCCGTTTCAATAATCGTGGTACACACCAACAAGTTGAAACGCTGGTGGTAGAAATCGTTCATGATTCGCTCGAGTTCGCGTTCTCGCATTTGTCCATGTGCGACGGTGACACGGGCCTCTGGAACCAGTTTTTCTAAGTCAGCAGCCACCTTTTCAATGGTCTCGACCTGATTGTGAAGGAAGTACACTTGACCGCCGCGCATAATCTCACGCAGTACCGCCTCTCTCACCACCGCATCATCACTTTGGCGGACGAAGGTTTTGATTGCTAAGCGCCTTGCAGGTGGCGTCGCGATAATGGACAGATCACGCATACCACTCATCGCCATGTTGAGGGTACGTGGAATCGGTGTGGCGGTCAGAGTTAAGATATCGACGTCAGCGCGCATCGCCTTCATTTTCTCTTTCTGACGAACACCAAATCGGTGCTCTTCATCAACGATTAGCAGACCAAGATCCTTAAACTTAATATCGTTGGAGAGCAGTTTATGGGTACCGACCACTAGGTCGACTTTACCGTCCTCGATATCCTGCAATACGAGTTTCTGCTCTTTTGCGGTTTTAAAGCGAGACAGTACTTCAACACGTATTGGCAGATTTGCGAAGCGGTCACGGAAGTTTTCAAAGTGTTGCTGAGCGAGTAGAGTGGTTGGAACCAAGACTGCCACTTGCTTTCCGTTGTCCGTAGCGACAAAGGCGGCGCGCATGGCAACTTCAGTTTTGCCGAAACCTACGTCGCCACACACTAGGCGATCCATGGCTTTTGCCTGGCACATATCCGAAAGTACCGCATTAATTGCCATCGATTGATCATCCGTTTCTTCAAACGGAAAGCCAGCTTTGAAAGTGGCGTATTGACCACGGTCTAAGGCAAATTTATAGCCCGGCTTGAGCTCACGTTTTGCATAGACGTCAAGCAACTCCGCAGCGACATCACGTACTTTCTCTGCGGCTTTACGACGCGCTTTAGCCCACGCTTCACCACCCAGTTTGTGTAATGGGGCACTCTCTTCTGCACCGCCTGAATAGCGGCTAATTAGGTTGAGTGATGCCACTGGCACATATAGCTTAGCTTCATTTTGATATTCAAGGGTAACGTACTCGGTCGTCATCCCTCCTGCCTCGAGGGTTTGCAAACCTATATAGCGCCCAATACCGTGGTCGATATGCACGACAGGTTGACCGGTTTGCAGTTCAGCAAGGTTGCGAATGACCGCATCGCTATTGGTGACTTTGCGATCTTTACGGCGACGTTGAATGACACGGTCACCGAGCAAATCGCTTTCACAGATTAAGGCGAGTTGATCATCACCATAGACAAACCCGTGTTCTGAGGAACCGAGGATAAAACTGAATTTGGCTTGGCTACTCAGTGCCTGCTCAAAATTTTCAGCTGGTTCTGGGCGTAATTTTATCCGTTGTAATAGCTCAAGTAGGGCTTCACGGCGACCTTCGGATTCGACAGAGAAGACGACTTTTCCTTTGAAGGACTCGCTAAACTGGCGAAGGGCAGCCATGGGTTCTTTGTTCTGATGCTGAACCGCTAATTCAGGTAAGGGTGCGATGTTAGGATTGAATCGTCCTTGTTTTTCACTGACAGGGTCAACAAACAGTTTGGCTTGTGGTAACTGTTTGAATTGACTAAAGAGTTCATCCTTTTGCAGCCAAAGCTCTTGCGGTGGTAACAGTGGGCGCAGTGGATCGATTTTGCGCTGATCGTAACGATAGTCAACATCGGTCAAAAAGGTATCAATAGCCGATTCTAAGTCACCGACGGTGACTAGTAAGCTATCTTCAGGTATGTAATCAAACAGAGTTTCGCTGTGTTCGAAGAACAGTGGCTGCCAATATTCGATGCCCGCAGGCCATGTGCCTTTCGAAACCTGCATGTAGACGGACTCGGGTTCGCGGCGCGCTTCGAAGCGTTGACGCCAGCGAATACGAAAGTCTTCAATTGCAGATTCAGAGGTCGGAAATTCGTGAGCAGGTAACAGGCGGATTTCCTTAGTATCTTCAATCGAACGTTGATTTTCAGGATCGAACGTGCGAATCGTATCGATTTCATCATCAAAGAAATCGATACGATATGGGTCACTTGAGCCCATAGGGAATAGATCGAGAATCGACCCTCGGCTTGCGTATTCACCAGGACCAAAGACTTGGTCGACATTACGGTAACCGGATTTTTCCAACTGAAGTCTCAGCTTCTCTAAGGAGAACAAATCGCCTACTTTAACCATTAAGGTATGCTGCAAGAGAAACTCTCGTGGAGACTGACGTTGCAGCAGCGTGCTGACAGGCACAATGGTGATACCGGATGTCTGTGTCGGTAATTGATACAAACGGGAAATTCGGTCAGAGATGATTTCCTGATGAGGCGAAAAACTGTCGTAAGGCAGCGTTTCCCAGTCAGGAAAGAGGGCAACTTCATGACGAGAGAATTGTTCAATCTCTTGTTGTAGTTTCAGAGCCGTTTGAGGATCCGGTACCGCAAGCAGTGTGTGGGCACCATGACGTTCAGCTAGCTCTGCAATGGCGAGTGCTAAACTGGCACCACGCAGATTTCCGAACTGTTTTTTGTCTCCTGCGCCATCTGGGCATGCGAGATTAAGTAAAGATGAGTTAGACATAATGAAAGTCGTTATTTGTCGCGGTTTAGTGAACGCTGGCGAAGTAGTTTCTGCTGTTGGTATAGCGCGGCTTTAATTAGCAGGTCTTGGTCAATGTCTCTGAGTCGACCGTACTTAACAGTGATTAAGTGGGTATCGCTATTGGTCTCAATGTTGGCAACATGGCCATAGCAATAAATTGCCGCAGCAGGATGATCGAGAAACATTTTTATACGCAGCGTTGTGCCAAGCTTAATCACGGAGTCTGACATATAGGTAAACTGACTCGCACCAAATGAATGGGTGTGATGACGCAGCGTGGCATCATCTTGCTGTGACAACATGAAGGTAAGGAGTAAATTCAGCTTAGAGTTTTGAGTATCAAGCAGTTGAATGACATGTTTGAATTCGCTGTTCTTAAGTTCACCACGTGCATTGTCATTGAGTAAGTCGAGATTGCTGAACTCACTGGCGACGATGAAAGGCGCGGGGATTTCCGCTTCAAATTTTTCTGCGCTTGGCAACGATTCGTTGTCTGCCAATGGCTCAATATTAACGGTGATGGTGTGATTAACGGTAAAGAACTCTTGGTCAGACATGCTCGATTCCTTATGCTTTAGAGCATTGATTATCGTTATACCTGACAACTAATCAAGGTATCCCTTTGTTTATTACATATTTTAACGACTAATTGGCAATTAAACACTACAACCGACCTCAATTAATCGGTAGAGTAAACGACAATTACTAGGTCCCTAGACTCTAACTTTGGTTTCTACTATGTTTCATCCAGTCTCTACTTTTATCGGGTTACGCTATCTGCGCGGGCGATCCGGTGACAGGTTTAGTCGATTTGTCTCCTATATGTCGACCGCAGGCATCACTATTGGTGTGATGTCTTTGGTTACCGTTTTATCGGTAATGAATGGCTTCGAAGCCCAGCTGAAAGGGCGCATTTTAGGTGTGTTGCCACAAGCGATAGTCTCTCAAACGGCTGGCGCGACGGAGTACAGCTCGACGCCGCCAGAATTTGTCTCCAAGCTCTCCGATGCAGGGCACCCAGAACCGATAGTAAAAAGTGAAGCGGTGATACAAAGTGTCAGTCAATTGAGCGCTGGGTTACTGATAGGCATTAAACCCTCTGAACATGATCCGATCGAACAGCACCTTATTGCGGGGCGACTAGCCAATTTGCAAGCGGGGAAATATCAGCTGTTCATTGGACACACATTAGCGAGATCTTTGGACGTGACGATCGGCGATAAGGTGCGCCTAATGGTGACAAGTGCCAGTCAGTTTACGCCTCTTGGACGTATACCTAGTCAGAGATTGTTTACTGTCGCAGGCATCTATAACACAGGCTCCGACGTTGATGGCCAGTTGATGCTGACCCACATCCAAGACGCGGGTAAGTTGATGCGTCTAAATGACGATGCTATGACCGGTTGGCGTTTGTTTTTTAATGACCCTTTTGTGGTCGCAGATATAGCAGAACAGCCAATGCCTCAAGGTTGGAAGTGGCAGGATTGGCGAGACCAACGCGGTGAGCTATTCCAAGCAGTTCGCATGGAAAAAAACATGATGGGCTTGATGTTGGGACTGATCATAGGTGTCGCGGCCTTCAATATTATTTCTGCCTTGATTATGGTGGTGATGGAAAAACAGGCGGAAATGGCAATCCTCAAAACCCAGGGTATGACTGACCGTCAGGTGCTCGCCATTTTTATGGTTCAAGGTGCAAGTAGTGGTGTGATTGGCGCTTTGATCGGTGGGGCGTTTGGTATCGCTCTGGCCAGTAATCTCAACCAGATCCTTGATAGCGCAGGAGTGGCTCTTTTCTCTATTGGAGGGGAGTTGCCCATATTAATTAATCCGACTCAGATTGTCGTTGTTGTGGTGTTGGCCATCGCGCTAAGCCTTGCCGCAACCTTGTTTCCTTCCTACCGCGCATCTTCTGTAAAACCAGCTGAGGCTTTAAGATATGAGTAACCTTCTCAAGTGCCACAATGTGTGTAAAACCTATCATGAGGGAGCGTTTGATACTCAAGTATTAAAGGGTGTCAGCTTTGAATTAGCGAGAGGAGAGCTAGCTTCAATTATCGGTACGTCCGGTTCGGGTAAGAGTACTCTGTTACACATTCTTGGTGCGCTCGATGATGCGACACAAGGGCACGTTACCTTTCTTGACCATGATCTTGCTACGCTTAGCTCCAACCACCAAGCCAAACTGCGCAATCAGCACTTAGGATTTGTGTATCAGTTTCATCATTTGTTGTCTGATTTTAGTGCGATTGAAAATGTTGCGATGCCTTTATTGATTGGTGGCGTAAAAGTCAGCCAAGCAAAACTGGCTGCTAAAGCATTGCTTGATAAAGTTGGCTTGAGTCACCGATTAGAGCATCGTCCCGCTGAACTGTCAGGAGGCGAGCGCCAACGCGTAGCGATTGCTCGTGCTCTGGTGAACAGCCCTGCGTTGGTGTTGGCTGATGAGCCGACTGGTAACTTGGATCATTCGACGGCGTTAGCAATTTACGATTTGATGCGCGAATTGAATCAAGAATCAGAGACGGCTTTCCTAGTCGTCACTCATGATGGTGAACTTGCGGCCAAAATGGATCGCCAGCTACACATGCAAGATGGCCTGCTACTCAATCTAGAGGGGGTCTAAGTGTTTTCATCATTATCGTTATTTATCGGCGGGAGATTCAGTCGAGCCAAACAGCGAAATAAAATGGTTTCTTTTATTTCACTGTCGTCGACCATTGGTATCGCTGTCGGAGTGGCCGTTATTATCATTGGCCTTTCGGCGATGAATGGTTTTGAACGAGAGCTCAATAACCGGGTCTTGTCGGTGATCTCACATGGTGAATTCGAAGGGGTAAAAGGCCCGCTAAGTAATTGGCACAATGTGGTCACACAAGCTGAAAAACATCCAAAAATTGAAGCCGCCGCTCCTTACGTTAAGCTGACTGCTCTTGCCGAGAAAGGAACGCAACTAAAGGCGATAGAGGTCCGAGGGATTGACCCTCAACAAGAGAGTAAAGTCTCCAATCTCAATGCGTTTATCGATGCCCAAGTTTGGCAAGCATTCAAGCCTAACCAGCAACAGGTAATTTTAGGTCAAGGTGTCGCGGACTTGTTGCAAGTCAAACAAGGGGATTATCTGACGCTAATGATCCCCACAAGCGGTGTGACAACCAAGGTTCAGGCTCCAAAGCGTGTGCGCGTTAAGGTCGCTGGACTGTTAAAGTTAAATGGTCAAATCGATCACAATTTGGCATTGATCCCACTCGAAGATGCACAGGCGTACGCCAAATTGGGTGACGGCGTTAGCGGTGTTTCAGTCCGTGTCACCGATGTATTGCAAGCAACGCAAATTGTAAGAGAAGCAGGCAATACCTTAGATGTGTATGTTTATCTGCGCAGTTGGCAACAGAAATATGGTTTCTTGTATCGAGACATTCAACTGGTCAGAACCATCATGTATTTGGTGATGGTGTTGGTCATTGGTGTTGCCAGCTTTAATATCGTCTCTACATTAATGATGGCGGTTAAAGATCGTGCTGCTGAGATCGCTATTTTGCGTACCATGGGGGCGAGCGATGGTCTGGTTAAACGTATATTTGTCTGGCAAGGTGTCTTTTCTGGTGTTCTCGGCAGTGTGGCTGGTAGTGCCATTGGTGTTCTAGTTGCGCTTAATTTGACGCCAATGATTACGGCATTGGAGGCGTTGATTGGCCATCAATTCTTGTCTGGTGATATCTACTTTGTCGACTTTCTTCCTTCACAGGTCAATGTCTCAGATGTGGCATTGGTGTCGTTGACGGCGGTCGTGCTGAGTTTGCTGGCGACTTGGTATCCAGCTTCTCGAGCGAGTAAGCTTAATCCTGCGGCGGTACTGAGCTCAAAGTAACGCTCAATCAAAACAATAAAAAAGGACCTACTGGTCCTTTTTTTTATTTTCAGCCCTAAACCACCTACTTCAGTAGGTGGTTATCATCCGTTTCGGCTTTGCCTGTAAAACTACTCATGCTAAATGCGTCTTTGATTTTTCCAGAAGTCAAAGAGGACAAATAACATGAGTAGATACAATCAAGCTTC